>JAYUXS010000301.1:0-3846 GCA_043752845.1 Lysobacterales bacterium
GGTGAAGGCGCGCGCGATGCCGACAGTCGAACCCTCATGCGACGGCTTGACGATCAGCGGCAGTTCGATTTCGTTGATGATCGACTGCGCCGAACGCGGATGGATGGCATCGATCACCGCAAATTTTGCGGTCGGTAAACCCAGCGTCTGCCAGACCTGCTTGGTGCGGATCTTGTCCATGCCAAGCGCCGAACCCAGCACGCCAGAACCGGTATACGGCACGCGCAATGCTTCGAGCGCTCCCTGCAGCACGCCGTCTTCACCGCCGCGACCATGCAGGATGTTGAACACACGCGCGTAGTGTCCGGCGCGCAATGCATCGAGCAGAGCCGGGATGCCGTCGACCGGGTGCGCGTCGATGCCGCGACTGCGCAATGCGGCGAGCACGCCAGCGCCACTCTTCAGCGACACTTCGCGCTCGGCCGAGTTGCCGCCCATAACCACGGCGACACGTCCGAATGCGCGCGGGTCGGTTGTCGCCATCATGATTGCTTCTCCTTCAAATGACCGCGCGTGCCGATCTCGTTGGCCACGATGCCGATGTCGCCGGCACCGGCCAGCAACACAAAATCGCCGTTGCGCAACAGGGGCGCGAGCGTGCCGGGCAGGTCGCGGGCATGCTTCACCAGCACCGGATCGATGCGACCGCGGGAGCGGATCGCGCGTGCCAAGGAACGGCCGTCGGCGCCGACGATCGGCGCTTCGCCGGCCGGATAGACCTCGGTCAGCACCAGCGCGTCGACGGTCGACAACACTTCCGCGAATTCGTCGAGCAGGTCGCGCGTGCGGGTGTAGCGATGCGGCTGGAACGCCATCACCAAGCGCCGCTCGGGCCAGCCACCGCGAGCGGCGGCGATGATCGCCGCAAGTTCACGCGGATGGTGGCCGTAGTCGTCGACGACCAGCGCCTTGCCGTCATCGATGGCGAGTTCGCCAAGCACATGAAAGCGCCGACCGACACCACGGAACTTGGCCAGAGCGCGCGCGATATCCGCGTCTTCAACACCGAGCTCCCAGCCAATCGCCGCAGCCGCAAGCGCATTCAGCACGTTGTGCTTCCCGGCAGCGCGAGTTCGATCGAGATCGGTGTCGTGCGCGTCGGCAACCACAGATCAAAGTGCATATGCCCGGCTTCGGCGCGGATATTGGTCGCGCGCACATCGGCATCGGCGTGTTCGCCGTAGCCGAGCACATTGCGCGGCGTCTCGGCTGCAAGTGCCGCGACTTCCGGATCGTCCAGACACAGCACGGCGAGGCCGTAAAATGGCAGTCGATGCAGGAAGTCGGCAAATGCCTTCTTCACCCGATTGAAATCGCCGCCGTAGTTTTCGAGATGATCCGCATCGATATTGGTGATCACCGCGAGCATTGGACTGAGCAGCAGGAACGAGCCGTCGGACTCGTCCGCTTCGGCGACCAGATACTTGCCGCTGCCAAGGCGCGCATTGCTGCCCGCGCTGTTGAGCAGACCGCCGATCACGAAGGTCGGGTCCTGTCCGCCTTCGGCGAGCACGCTTGCGATCAGGCTCGTCGTGGTCGTCTTGCCGTGCGTGCCGGCAACGCCGATGCCCTGACGGAAGCGCATCAGTTCGCCGAGCATTTCCGCACGCGGCACGACCGGAATGCGGCGCGCGCGTGCGGCCAGCAGTTCCGGATTGTCGGGTCGGATCGCGCTCGACACGACCAGTGCGTCGGCATCGCCAAGATGCTCGGTGGCGTGGCCACGGGCCACGCGTACGCCCATCGCCGCGAGTCGACGCGTGGTCGCGCTCTCGCCGAGGTCGGAACCGCTGACTTCGAAACCGAGGTTGTGCAGCACTTCGGCGATGCCGCACATGCCGGTGCCGCCGATGCCGACGAAATGCACGCGCCGATACACCTGCATCAGGTCCGCGCGTGTGCCGATCCGGCGCAGGGTCATCGCGCGACCTCCAGACAATGTTGAGCGACGACGCGGTCGGCGTCGGGTTTCGCCAGAAGCCGCGCCGCCTGCGCCATGGCAAGGCGCTGCTGCGGGTTGTCGATGAGCACGCGGATACGCTGCGCCAGATCGTCGATGGTCAATTCCGACTCGCTGATCAACTGTGCCGCGCCGGCCTCGACGAGCACGCGCGCGTTCGCGGTTTGATGGTCGTCCACGGCATGCGGATAGGGCACCAGAATCGAGGCGACGCCAGCGGCGCAAAGTTCAGCGAGGGTCAACGCGCCGGCGCGGGCGATGACCAGATCAGCTCGACCATAAGCGGCGGCCATGTCGTCGATAAAGGCATCCACGTGTGCACTCACGCCGATCGCGCGATAAGCCGCACGCGCCTCGTCAGCGAGCCTGGCACCGCATTGATGATGAACGCGCAGATTGGCATCAGCCAGTTTCAGGAACACCCGTGGCAACATGCGATTCAGTGCACGTGCGCCCTGTGATCCGCCAAGCACCAGCACATGGAATTCAGGCCCGTTTGCGGCACGCGCCTCTGGCGCCGGCAACGCGGCGATGTCGGCCCGCACCGGATTGCCGACCCAGATGGCTTTTGGCAATGCGCCGTCGAAACCGCTGAGCACGCGCCGTGCGAGTCGGGCGAGTACGCGATTGGTCAGTCCCGGCAGCCGATTCTGTTCGTGCACCAGCAGCGGTTTGAGTGTAAGCCAGGCGGCAATACCGCCAGGACCAGCGGCGAATCCGCCGAAGCTGATCACCGCGCGCGGCCGATGACGGCGCAGCACGGCCAGTGCTTGCCACACGGCGCGCATCAATCGCCATGGTGCGGCAAACGCTGCGCGCTTGCCCTTGCCGCGCAGCCCGGTGATCTGCAGGGTTTCGAGCGGAATGCCGGCCTTCGGCACCAACTGATTTTCGAGCCCGTGCGATGACCCCAGCCAGATCACCGGTACCGCCATGCCCGCGAGCGCACGCGCTACCGCGAGACCGGGAAAGATGTGACCACCGGTTCCGCCAGCCATGATCATGACGGGGCGCTCAATGGCCATCGGCCACCTCTGCGCAAGGCGTCACCGCTCGCATCGCGTCGAAGCGCGTCAATTCGTAACTGATGCGCAAGGCGACACCAACGGCAGCGCAGGTCATCAGCAAGCTTGAGCCGCCACTGCTGATCAGCGGCAGCGTCAAACCCTTGGTCGGCAACAGGCCCAAATTGACGCCCATCGAAACGACGGCCTGCACCGACAGCCAGATCGCGATGCCATAACCGACGTTCGCGGCGAATCCGAGGCCACGTTCCTCGGCACGTCGCGCCAGCACGAACAGGCGACCGCAAAGCAGCACGAACAGTCCGACGACGATGCATACACCGACCAGACCGAGCTCCTCGCCGATCACCGCAAGAATGAAGTCGGTATGCGCTTCGGGTAAATAGAACAGCTTCTGGATGCTGCCGCCGAGACCGACCCCGAACCATTCGCCACGACCGATGGCGATCAGCGCTTGCGTCAGCTGAAAGCCGTCATTGAACGGATCCTTCCATGGATCCAGAAACGAAGTCAGACGCTTCACACGATACGATTCGCTGAGCGCGGCCCAGGCCATCACCGGCATCGTTGCCGCCGCGAGACCGAACAGGTCACGCGCACGCGCGCCGCCAAGCCAGATCATGCCGAGCACGATCGCCAGCAGCAACGAGGCGCTGCCGAAGTCCGGTTGCTTCAACAGCAACAGGACGATGACGCCGGCGATCAGCAGCGGCTTGATCGTGCCCTTGAACGAGTGCTGGACATCGGCGCGGAAGCGCACGAGATAGCTCGCGAGCCAGATGATCAGGAACAGCTTCACCGCCTCGACCGCCTGGAAGTTCGACAGCCCGAGCCGCAGCCAGCGCTTGGCGCCATTGACGC
>JAYUXS010000302.1:0-3845 GCA_043752845.1 Lysobacterales bacterium
GCGCTCGTCCATCAACACGCCGCAACCGAGCGCCCGCGCAAGACTCAAGGCCTGTGCTTCACCTTCATCCAGGTGCGCGACAGCTGCCACATAGGCAGCATCGTTCCGACTCGGATGCACCTGCGCACGAGTTTGCACAAAGGTCACGATGTCGACCGCACCCGGCCAATGCGATCAGCGGCCCGGAATCGGAGACGACGATGGGTCGACTCATTGCGCCGCATCGAAGGCGGCGAGTTCCTGTTCCAGTTGCGCCGGATCGTGGTCGACCACCGGAATGCCTTGCGCGGAGAGGTGAGCCAGAAACTGTGGCAGGTTCATTCGCGCCAGCTTGGCGGCACGCGCCGAAGTCAGCTCACCGCTCTTGAACAGGTGGACGGCCTGCGCTGCGTGCACACCCGCTTCGAGCAGATCCTCGGTGAAAGGAACGCTGACGAACAAGGGCTGCCCATGGCGGGTGACGAGCGCCAAGCGGCCTTCCTCGGCCTCACGGCTGAGCTCGCCGGCGCGTTCGCGTAGTTCGCGGATCGTAAACGTTTGCATGGTATCCAACAGAATTATGCCCCACGATTGGGTCACAAAACAGCGTTCGCGTCAATCCATCAGCCTGCGGTGCGAGCCTGCCGCCGGGTTCACCGCAAGAATGCGCTCGTTCTCCAACTCCCAAGGTGCATCGCCCTGGTTCTGGTCTGCGGTTTCGGCGAGGAATTCGGTGAGGGTTTTGGGGGTCATGGTCGAGTCGACGCTGAGTCAGAAATAGTGAAGCGCCGATGCTAGCCTCTGCGCCATGAAAATACTTCGGTGGCCGCTTCTGATTCTGCTGCCGCTGGTGCCGGTCGCACTGGCCTTCGCCTATCGATTTCTGGCAATCGATGCCTGCCTGGACATGGGCGGCAGCGCATCGTCCACATTCCGAACCTGTGTCCTTGTCGAACGCGGCTACTTCCTGTCGAGCTACAAGCTGGTGAATCCGACACTGACGACCCTGATGTTTCTAGTCGGACTTGGCGCAATCATCTACTGGGCAACACTGTTCAAGCAGTCCGAGCGACTTGTTCGCGGCCTGCTTGGATTTCAGATCGCGACCGTCGTCGTCGTCGCGGCCAGTGTTTTTGTCGGCGGAGTCCACCACACCTCATGGCAACCGCAGTCAATCGAGGTCGGCTTGTTGGCGGGACTAGTGGCGGGTATCGCGTCCGTGGTGGCAAAACAACGCCTCGGATCGTGGCGTTGGCTTTGGACGATTCCAGCGGTGCTCGTGCTCGCCTTTCTTGGTTTCTTGCTGACCGTGGCTTGCTGCTTTCGAATGCGTTAGAAGGCAATCAGCCACGGTCTGAACGATCACTTCTTCTCCGGCTTCACCACACGCACGTGCAGTTCCTGGAGCTGGTTCTCGGCAACGACGGACGGGGCTGAGGTGAGCAGGCAGTTGGCGCTGGCGGTTTTGGGGAAGGCGATGACGTCGCGGATCGATTCGGTGCCGACCATCAGCGCGGCGATGCGGTCGATGCCGAAGGCGATGCCGCCGTGGGGCGGAGCGCCGAACTTGAGGGCGTCGAGCAGGAAGCCGAACTTCAGTTCCGCTTCTTCAGGCGTGATGCCGAGCAGATCGAACACCGCGCTCTGCATGTCCGGGCGGTGGATACGGATCGAGCCGCCGCCGATTTCATTGCCATTGAGCACGCAGTCGTAACCACGCGAGACCGACGAGACCGCGTTCGCCTTGAGATCAGCAACATCGTCGATCTTCGGTGCGGTGAACGGGTGATGCAGCGCGACGTAGCGCTTGTCGTCGGCGTCGTATTCGAACATCGGGAAGTCGGTGACCCACAGCGGCGCCCAGCGATTTGCGACCAGGCCCATGTCTTTCGCGACCTTGATGCGCAATGCGCCCATGAAGTCGGACACGGTCTTGTACGGACCGGCGCCAAAGAACAGCACGTCGCCCTGCTGCGCCCCAACCGCCTTGAAGATGCCATCGATTGCGGCATCGTCGAGGAACTTGACGATCGGCGAGGTCAGACCTTCGCGGCCCTTCGCGAGATCATCGATGCGGATCCACGCGAGACCCTTGGCGCCGTATTTCGCGACATACAGACCGAGGTCATCGAGCTGCTTGCGCGTCATGTCGGAACCGTTCGGCACGCGCAGGCAGGCGACGCGACCACCCGGATCCTTGGCCGGACCCGAGAACACCTTGAATTCGACATGCGCGACAGCGTTTGCGACATCGACGAGTTCCAGATCGATGCGCAGATCCGGTTTGTCCGAACCGTAGCGACGCATCGCTTCGGCATAGGTCAGGCGCGGAAAGGGTTCCTGCAATTCGGTGTCGTTCACGGTCTTGAAGATGTGGCGGATCATCCCTTCGACCATGTCCTGCACGTCGCGCTCTTCAACGAACGCGAACTCCATGTCGAGCTGGGTGAATTCCGGCTGGCGGTCGGCGCGCAGGTCCTCGTCGCGGAAGCAGCGCGCGATCTGGTAGTAGCGATCCATGCCGGCCACCATCAGCAACTGCTTGAACAGTTGCGGCGACTGCGGCAACGCGTAGAACTCGCCCGGATGCACGCGGCTCGGCACCAGATAATCGCGCGCGCCTTCCGGCGTCGCCTTGGTCAGGATTGGCGTTTCAATGTCCTGAAAGCCGCGCGCATCGAGGTAGCGGCGAATTTCCTGGGTCAGACGCGTACGCAGGCGCATCGCGCGCTGCATCGGCGGACGGCGGATGTCGAGATAGCGGTACTTCAGCCGCGCTTCCTCGCCCGGCGTGTCATCGAGCTGGAACGGCAGCGGCGCCGAGGCGTTCAATACCTCGACCTTGTCGCAGATGACTTCGATCTTGCCGGTACGCAGACGCTCGTTGATCTGCGAGGCCGGGCGCGCACGCACCGTGCCGGTGATCTTCAGGCAGTACTCGTAGCGCACCTGTGACGCGGCTTCGAAAGCCGGCGCGTTGTCGGGTTCGATCACGCATTGCACGATGCCCTCATGGTCGCGCAGGTCGATGAAGATGACGCCGCCATGGTCGCGACGGGTATCGGCCCAGCCACAGAGAGTGACGGTTTGACCGTTCAGGGTCTCGTCGACGAGACCGCACAGATGACTACGCATGACTACTCCGAAGCGGGCCCGACCGGGCGCGGCAGTGTTCAACAGGGCCGCGCATGCTACGGAGGCTTGGCAGTGCTTGCAAACCAGATGTGCACGGGTGGGTCTGGATGCCGCCCAAACCAGCCGTACCGGGCTGGATTGTTGAGACACGTTCGATGGCTATACTCGGACGCATTCCATCGGGGTATGACGCATGCGTGACTCGCAGCTTTCGAAGCAGCTGACCGTCTTTGTTGCCAGTTTCATCGCGCTGTTCGCGCTGTTCGTCGGCTTGAGCGGCTATACGCTGCAGCAAGTACGCGTGATGGGACCGATCTACCAGCAGATCGACCTCGGCAACGACCTGATCGCCGATGTGCTGCCACCGCCGCAATACATCATCGAGTCCTACCTGCTGTCGTTGCAGTTGAAAGACGAAGCCGATCCGGCACGACGCCAGTCATTGATCGAACGCGGCAATGCGCTGCGCGTCGAATACGACAGTCGACAGGAATTCTGGAAACGCGAACTGCCGCCGGGGCCGCTCGATGACGTGATGACCGTGACGTCTGCGCGCGCCGCGATCGACTTCTTCGAAGTGCGCGATCGTGAGTTCATCCCCGCCCTGCAGGCTGGTGACAGCGCTCGCGTCGCCGCTTCGCTGCAACGCATGCAGCATCATTACGAGGCGCATCGTCTCGGCATCAATGAAGTGGTGCGCTTGACCACGATACAGAATGCCGAACGCGAAA
>JAYUXS010000303.1:0-8822 GCA_043752845.1 Lysobacterales bacterium
AACGCCGCTATGCAAGTCGCGCCGGCAGCGTGCTCGGCTGGACTTCGGCGCATGTCTACCTCGGTGCCTCGCTGGGCGTGATCACGCTGCTGCACGCCGGTTTTCAGGTCGGCATGAACATCCACACGCTGGCCTTGGTACTGATGTTCGTGGTCATCGCCAGCGGCCTGTTCGGCGTGCTTGCCTACGTGCGCTACCCGAGCCTGATGACGCGCAATCGCGACAACTCGACGCGGCAGGCGATGATCGACGAGATCATCGAACTCGACCAGCAGTCGCTTTCACTCGCCGATGCGGTCGACCCGAAGATCCATGCGGCGATTCTGCGTTCGGTCGAACGCACGCGCCTCGGCGGCTCGCCGTGGCGACTGCTGCGCCCGCGCGCCGAGGGCGATTCGACGATCGACCAGGTGCGCGCATTTCTCGACGAGAAAGATCGCGAGAAGCGCAAAAAAGAGAAAAAAAACGACACCCCGACGATGTTCGCGATGGTCGATTTCCTCTCCTCGCATGCCGCCGACAGCACCAATGAAGCCCTGCGCAAATTGATGGATGTGCTGGCGCGCAAGAAGACATTGAGCGCACGCATCACCCGCGACCTGCAACTTCAGGCCATGCTGGAGATCTGGCTGTACGTGCACGTGCCGTTGTCATTCGCAACGCTCGCCGCGGTCTGTGCCCATATCGTCAGCGTTTTCTTCTACTGGTGAGGTCGCGATGCGCTGGCTGATTCGACGTGTCGTCAAGCAAACCGCCGGGCCGGTGTTCGAGGACGACATCCATTTCGGTGACACGCTCGGCATCGGCCGCGGTACCGACCAGGCGATCTACATCAACGACCTGCGTGCTGCCCTCGCACATGCCCGCGTGATCGCTATCGGCGATGGTCGATATCGGGTTGAATCGTTGATCTCGGCGGGGGTGCGCATCAATGGCCAGACCAGCCAGCAGGCGATGGTCGGCGCCGGCAGCCGTATTGACATCGGCCAGACGCGCATCGCATTGCTCGAGCCGCCAGCGGGCTACGAAGCCGCGGTGGAAATCAGCAGCGTCGACAACGGTGAAATCGAAGCCGGCAAGCCGTCACCGAAGCTCACGCTGAAAGACGGCGCATTGAGCATGCGCATGTTGTCGTGGACACTGTTCGGGCTGGTGTTGATGCTTGGCCTTGGCTTGCCGCTGATCGCGCATTACCGGCCGCAGTTGCAGGAGACGATCGAGTCGGTGCCGCTCGGTGGACGCAAGGTCTGGAACACCGGTGATCTGGCGTCCGCGCATCATTTTTTCGGCGCCGACTGCGTCCATTGCCATGTCGATGCCTTCGTCTCGGTGCGCGACGAGCAATGCAAGACGTGCCATGCCAAGACCTTGGCCCATGTCGATGCGAACTTCGATTTGTCTTCCGGCGGTGACGACCGCTGTGCCTTCTGCCACCGTGACCACAATGGTGCCGATGCACTGGTGCGCGCGGACCAGAATCTGTGCAGCGATTGTCATCAAAACATCACGTCGCGCATCAAGCGCGCCGATGCGCATGCCGACGTGGCCGACTTCGGTACCAGTCACCCGGGTTTCGTCGTGTCGTTGCCGGCCTGGGATGCACAAGGCAACTTCGTGCCGGTGCGTGCAGCGCTCGCAACACCCGGTATCAAGGAACTGAGCGGCCTGAATTTCCCGCATGACGTTCATCTGGATGGCGCCGGAATTCGCGGCCCGAAAGGCGATGAAATTCTCACTTGTGGCAACTGCCATAACGCCGAACCAGGAGGCGCGCGCATGCAGCCCATCGCATTCGAACGTCACTGCCAGAGTTGCCATAAGCTGACCTTCTCGATTCGCGACGCGCAACGCGAAGTGGCGCATGCCGATGTCAAAAAAGTGGGCTACACCGTCAGCGAGTTCTTCGCGCGCGAAGCACTCGAAGGCGGCTTCAACCAGGTCAACGCTCCGACGGTGGTACGTGCACGCCGCCGCCCGGGCGCTCCGATCACGCCGCAGGAACGCGCCGAAGCACTCACCTGGGCACGCGATCAGGCACGTGTCGCGATCGACAACCTGTTCAATGGCCGTGCCTGCGACACCTGCCACGTCGTGTATCGCGACGACCAACAGGAATGGCAAGTGAAGCCGGTACGCGTCGCAGGCCTTTGGTTTCCCAAGGCGCGCTTCGCACACGGATCACACAGCACGATGCAATGCGAGGACTGTCATGCCGCATCGACGGCGACGAGCAGCGCCGCGCTGCTGCTTCCAGACATCGACAACTGCCGCAGTTGCCACGGCGGCGAACACGCCGAGAATCTGGTGCCGACAACCTGCATCGACTGCCACGCCTTTCACGATGCGGCGCATCCGGGACGTTGATTTCTGCGATTACAGCTCGCGCGCCACGCGGAAGCCGACATCAAGGGCGGCACTGTCGCTGTCCTTGGTGTCCTGCAACCCGAGCAGACTGCCGTTGCGGCCATCGCGGTAGGAACTGCCCATGATCTTGCGCTGCTCGCACTCGCCGCTGGCGGCGCAGTCGACCACCCATTCCGCGACATTGCCGATCAGGTCGTGCACGCCGTGGGCACTTGCTGGATAACGACCGACTGCGGCGGTGTCCTCGAAGCCATCCTTGCAGTCATAACGCTCGCGCATGTTCATGTCTCGACCGTCGTGGCCATAAATATTGCCGGCGCGACAAACCAGCAGCTTGGTGTTGACGCCGAGCGCAGCTGTACGCCATTCGCGCGCGGTCGGCAGGCGATATTTGTGGCCCGTCTGTTGCGAAAGCCAAGTGGCGTAAGCTCGCGCATCATCGAAACTGACACACACCACCGGATGCCGATCGTCCTGCCTGAAACCCGGGTCATTCCAGGTTCGTCGCTTCAACAGTGACAGCGGCGAACCGATCTGCCGACACTGTTCGACAGCGCGCCTGGTCGCGCGTGCAAAGCGCGCGTATTCCCCGCGTGTGACTTCGTTGACGGCGATGGCGATGTCGCCAGTGGCGACGTTGACGACGCTCAACGGCGGGCCGCCCGGATCTTGCACCGGCAATCCGGAGGCAGCTTGCAGCGGCTTTTCTTCGACTGCCACGGGCGCTTCCGGCACTTTCGGGAGGGTTGCGATGGGCGTTTCGGCCATCGGCGCTGCCGGTTCGATCACGACGCTCGCGGCAGGTTGCGGTTGCGTGCTGTCCGTCGACGCAACCTCGCGCATGCGCGTCGTGAATGCCATCCCGGACAGCACCACAAGCAGCAGCGCCAGCAGCACCAACCGCCTCGGCCACGCAGCGGCCGCCGGCGGCGGCGTGAAAATTTGCACGACATTGGTGGAATGCTGGCCGGTCGGTTGCAGAATGCGATCGAGCACCGCGATGAACTCATCCGCCGTTTGCACGCGATCTTCCGGTCGCTTCGCCAGCGCCCGGTCGATCAGCGGCTGCCAGCGCGCGAGTTCAACCGGCAGACGCGGAATAGACTGCGTATGGTGCGCCATCGCCATCGCGACGGCATCGTCACCGTGGTATGGCAATTTCCCGGCAATCAACTCGAATGCCATCACCCCGAGGCTGTAGAGATCGGAACGCGCATCCACTTCCTGACCGCGCGCCTGCTCCGGGCTCATGTACGCCGATGAGCCAAGCGCATCGCCTTGATTGGTCACCCGCGCACTGCCAAGGCTGCGCGAAATGCCGAAATCGGCAAGACGTGCGCGCTGCTCGCGGTCGAACAGCACGTTTTCCGGTTTTACATCGCGGTGCACGACGCCATGGGCATGCGCGAACCCGAGCGCTTGGGCGATGTTGCGCAGCACGATGCCGATACGCGCCAATTCGCCGCGCAAGTCAGCCTGCGCCAGATCACCATTTGGCAGATAGGCCATCGAGTAATACGGCAGGCCTTCGCGCGTGCGCCCGACTTCATAGATGCCGACGATGTAAGGGTGTTCGAGGCGCGCGATAGTGCGCGCTTCATGTTCGAAACGGACGGCGATTTGATCATGCGTCGCACCACGAAAATGCACGACCTTGATCGCGACCGGGCGATCGAGCGACAACTGCGTTGCCAGGTACACGGCCGCCATGCCGCCTTCGCCCAGACGGCGTTCGATACGATAACCGGGGATGTCGGGAAATGCGCTCATGCAACTTGTCGCTCGAATATCGTCTTTATACCGCAGCAAGTCTTCGCCTGGCGTTCACGCGAGGTGCAATCCATCCGATGCGCAGTGGCGATCGCTTCAGGCACAATCGACCAATGAGTGAAATCGCATGAGCGAAGCACCGTTGTTCGATGTCGTTGTTGCCAAAGGCAATGACGCACTCGCCTTTCTGCACAGCCAGTTTGCGGCCGATCTGATTCGGCTCATCGATGGCGAACTTTGCTGGTCGGCCTTGCTGAATCCGCAGGGTCGCGTGTTGCACGTTGTCGCGATCTGGCGACTCGATGCAGTGAGCTACCTGCTGCTCGTGCCTTTTCGGCGCGGCATTGAACTGATCTCGGCGCTGCAAAAATTTGTGTTGCGGCGCAAGCTGACGCTCGCGGTTGATGTCGACGCGCGCGTGTGCGCCGATTGCGAAGGCGTCGATTGCGGACTGCCCGACTTGCGGCTTCGAATCGGCCATCCGGCAGACGCTGACGTGCTGGGTGTCGGAGCCTTGAACCAATTCATTCCGTCCGGGTTGGTGTTGGTCGACGCCACCGCGGCCGGCCGGCACCTTGCGCATGCCCTGCGTCTGGATCGCTTCGCAGCATTCAGCGTAAAAAAGGGTTGTTACCCGGGACAGGAAATCGTCGCGCGCACGCATTTTCTCGGGCGCAACAAGCGGCTACTGGTGCAACTGTCGACATCCGTAGACGTCCACTTGCACAGCGCCGACCCGGTTTTCGAGAACAACACCGAGGTCGGCGAGGTCGCCTGCGCCGGACACGACATGGCGCTCGCGGTATTGCAGCGTTTGCCAACGGTTGATGCCGGATTGCATGCAAGTTCCGATAGGACATTGGTCACGATTGCCCGGACGTTTTCTTGAACACGCCTAGAATCAAATACAAAGAGTTTCGCTAGCGCGTTGGCACATAAAGAAAAAGATGCTATAGCAGCAGCAACACGAGGGAGGCTCCATGAATCAGGTGTTGCGAAAGCAGGCGTTGGTCCGAGGGATGCAGGTCGCGATGGCGAGCCTGTTCGGAATCGTCATCAGTCAGTCCGCGTTTGCGGCCGAGTACAAGTTTCTGGTTGAGCCTAGCTACAACGTGCAGCGCTCGACCGAGGTCTATCAACCGCTGGTTGCCTATTTGTCGAAAGCGACCGGGCACAAGATCACCCTCGTCACGTCACGCAATTACCATTTCTTCTGGCGCGATGTGCGACAGAACGCGCCGGCCGATTTCATGTTTTCCGAGGCGCACTTCACCGACTTCCGTGCCAAACGCTTCGGTTTCGAACCGATCGCACGCACCGTCGAAAATGCCAGCTATACCCTGCTCGGCAGCGACCAGCTGAAGACCACGACGCTGAACGGCCTGATCGGCAAGGGCATCGTGTCGATGCCTTCGCCGAGTATGGGATTTGCAATGCTGCTGCAGTTCTTCCCGGATCCGATCCGCCAGCCCAACCTGATGTCGACGGCACAGTCCTGGCGTGACGGCGTGGAAATCGTGTTCGCCGGCGAAGCCGACGCCGCGATCGTGCCGACCTGGCTCAAGGATCAGTATCCGAACCTGATACCGATCTCGACCTCGCCGGAATTTCCGGGCGCTGCGGTGTCCGCCTCCCCCAGTGTTCCGCCGGAAGCGAAACAGGCAATCAAGGACGCGTTGCTCAAGTTGCACGAGGACCAAGGCGCCTACGAGGTGCTCTCGGAACTCGGCGTCACCCAGTTCGTCTCGGCCAGTGCCAGCGACTACGACGGCCAGGAAAAGGTGCTCGAAGGCTTTTTCGGCTACAAGGCAAAGCCCGTGGAAGCAGCCGCACCGGCGAATTGATTTGCAGCCTGTTGCAGGCAATCGCCCCGGCTCAGCCCGGGGCGATTTATTTTCCGGGATGGCAACATCGATAGCGGCAATGCGATTGCGGCTGACTGTCAGCCAATCGGTTCCAGACCAAAGCGCGAATGCCCGGACTGTTCCAGATATTCCAGCCACTTCGCCAGAAACGCGTTCATGTGCAAGCGATGCCGGAACACGGCCGACGGCGGCGCGCTGCGACCCAGGACATCTTCAAGGCGCGAGCCGAAATAACACGCGGTGACCTCGGCCATGCGCGCGTCGCTGAACAGGCGCAGATGCGCCGATGGATCTGGCTGCCCGGTGAGCTCGTCGAGCATTTCGTAACTGATGCGCAATTCGGTGGTGAAGGCGTGCCGCTCGAGCACGTCAATGCGCACCGGCAAGCCGTGATTGCCAAGCGAACGATAGCTGCCGACCGCGAGCGCGCGCGGCCCGAACAGGCGCGTCAGCTGCCAGTAATTCGTACCGTACAAGCCCATCAGGTAACTGAAGCGACTGGGCCGCGCGATGCTGTCGTTTCTTGCGAGCGAGTTCATGCATCCGATGTTAGCGATTCATCGCATTCCGACCAGCCTGCACATTCGCGCGGATGCAGCGTATAGTCGAGGCCCCGTCAGAAAAGGTGGCGCTCGATACCGAGCGCGGACAGCACCTTGCTGGCAATTTCCTCGATCGATGTATGTGTCGTGCTGAGCACCGGCATGCGCTCGCGCTTGAACATTTTTTCCGCTTCGGCAACTTCAAACCGACATTGTTCGAGGGTCGCATAACGACTGCCGGCCTTGCGTGCTTCGCGTACTTGCTGCAGGCGAATCGGGTCGATGGTGAGCGCGAAAATCTTGTCGCGATAGGGTGCCAGACGCTTCGGCAGATCTGGTGATTCCAGGTCGTCCGGCGTCAGCGGATAGTTTGCCGCCTTGATGCCGAAATGTAGCGCCATGTACAGGCAAGTCGGCGTCTTCCCGGAACGCGAAACACCGATCAGGATGACGTCGGCATCGCCGTAATTGAGATCGACGCCGTCATCGTGAGTGAGCGTGTAGTTGGTCGCGTTGATACGCGCCTCGTACTCGGCAAAGTTGACGAGACCATGCGCCTTGCCAACGCGCGGCTGGCGTTTGGTACCGAGTTCGAGTTCGAGCGGCGCGATGAACGGCGCGAAGACATCAAGCATGAGTGCGCCACTCGCGCTGATCACGGCAGTCAGTTCGCTGTCGATCACCGTATTGACGACAATCGGGCGAACGCCCGTAACCTCACACTCGCTGCGGATGCGCTCAGCGGCCAGATGTGCTTTCTCGATCGAGTCGACGAACGGCATGCGCATGGTCTCGAACTGGATGTTCTCGAACTGCGTCAACACGGAATGTCCAATGGTTTCCGCGGTGATGCCGGTGCCGTCGGAGATGTAGAAAATCTTGCGCGCCATCGAATTGCCTCATCTGTGCACGACAAGCATACGCAAGCCAATCGGACTTCGCTTGCCGCTGTCGGTTCAATCCCCGATCATTGCGCCTTCGCGGTGTCCCGCACAATTCCGGAGATCTCCATGACCGACCAGGTGCTCTGGCTCGATCGGCTGCGCTTGTCTGACCTCGCGGAAGTGGGCGGCAAGAATGCGTCGCTCGGCGAAATGATCGGCCATCTTGCAGCCCTCGGTGTGTCCGTTCCCGGCGGATTCGCAACGACGGCGCATGCTTTTCGCGAATTCATCGACCAGAGCGGCCTCAAGACGCGCATCTTCACGAAACTGGGCACGCTCGATACCGAGGATGTCGACGCACTCGCCAAAGCGGGCGCCGAGATTCGTGGCTGGGTCATCGATATGGCATTGATGCCGCAGTTGGACAACGCGATTCGCGATGCCTACCGCAAGCTCTGCGCCGACAACGGCGGTGAAGTGAGCGTCGCCGTGCGTTCCTCGGCCACTGCCGAAGACCTGCCTGATGCCTCGTTTGCCGGCCAACAGGAAACCTTCCTCAATGTCATCGGCATCGACGACGTTCTGCTCAAGGTCAAGGAAGTGTTCGCCTCGCTGTACAACGACCGCGCCATCGCCTATCGCGTGCACCATGGGTTCAAGCATGAAGACGTGTTCCTGTCGGCGGGCGTGCAGCTGATGGTGCGCTCGGATGTCGGTGCCGCCGGCGTGCTGTTCACGCTCGATACCGAATCCGGGTTCCGCAATGCGGTGTTCGTCACTTCAAGTTATGGCCTCGGTGAAACCGTCGTGCAAGGCGCCGTCAATCCGGATGAGTTCTACGTCTACAAACCGACCTTGCGCGACGGATTCCCGGCCATCCTGCGCCGGCAATTGGGTTCCAAACAGATCCGCATGGTCTATTCTTCGCAACCCGGCGAGCGTGTGCGCACCGAATCCACGCCTGCCGAATTGCAAAACAGGTTCTCGATCAGCGATGCCGATGTGCACGAATTGGCGAAGCAGTCGCTCGTCATCGAAGAGCATTACGGCCGTCCGATGGATATCGAATGGGCCAAGGATGGCGTCACCGGGAAGCTGTTCATCGTGCAGGCGCGACCGGAAACAGTGAAATCGCGCGCACGCGCGACGCAACTGGAACGCTTCCACCTCAACAGCCAGGGTCCGGTGTTGTGCGAAGGCCGCTCGATCGGGCACAAGATCGGCGCCGGCAAGGCGCGCGTCATTCGCAACATCGGCGAAATGAGCAAGTTGCAGCCGGGCGACGTGCTGATCGCCGACATGACCGACCCGGACTGGGAACCGATCATGAAGCGCGCGTCGGCAATCGTGACCAATCGCGGCGGCCGCACCTGCCATGCCGCGATCATCGCCCGCGA
>JAYUXS010000304.1:0-8818 GCA_043752845.1 Lysobacterales bacterium
TCGCGCGCCGCTGTGCTTGATCGTCGTCGCAAACCTGGTTGCCGGGCACAAGATCCCAACCCAGGAGCAATTGCTCACGGCGGGATGCGTCGCCTACAACCTGTTGCTCGGCGCACAGGCACTAGGCTACGGCGCGCAATGGATTACCGGCTGGCCGGCCTATGATCGTGACGCCGCCGCGCTGTTCCGGCTCGACGACACCGAGCACGCCATCGCCTTCATCCATGTCGGCACGCCCGAGGGCAAATCGACGGATCGCCCGCGCCCGACTTTCGCCGCCAAGTACCGTGAGTGGCAGCCATGAGCGCGCAGCCGACGGTTCACTTGGTCGACGCCAGCATCTACGTGTTCCGCGCCTATTTTTCGGTGTCGCCGGAATTCGTCGACACCGAGGATCGGCCGGTACATGCGGTGTTCGGATTCCTGAACACGCTGCTGACCTTGTTGCACGACGAGAAGCCAAGCCATGTCGCGATCTGCTTCGACGAGTCGCTGACGACCTCGTTCCGCAACCGGCTGTATCCACCGTACAAGGCCAATCGCGAACTGCCGCCGGCGGATCTCGCGCTGCAGTTCGAATACTGCCAGCAACTTTGCAAGGCGCTTGGACTGTGCGTACTGGTCGACGGCGAATACGAAGCCGACGATCTCGCCGGCAGCGCCTTGCACGTGTTGCAGGCACAAGGTTTTCGCGGCGTCCTGATCACCGGCGACAAGGACTTTTCGCAACTGGTCGGCGAGCACGACGTGATATTCGATGTCACGCGCAAAGAAAAAACTGACGCCGCCGCGGTCAAACGCAAGCACGGCGTGCGCCCGGAGCAGTTCGCCGACTATCTGGCCTTGATGGGCGACGCCGTCGACAACATTCCCGGCATTCATGGCATCGGCCCGAAGACTGCCGCCACGTTGATTGGCCATTTCGGATCACTCGACGCATTGCTGGAACGTGTCGAGGAAGTGCCATTCCTGCGTCTGCGCGGCGCGCTGCAGATCGCCGAAAAACTGCGCAAGGGTCGCGACGACGCATTCCTCTATCGCCTGCTGAGCACAATTGCGCGCGATGCACCGGTGCCGTTGATCGCGAATCAATACGCTTGTGGCGCGCCCGACCTCGCTACGTTGGAAACCACGCTCGACCGGCTGAAGTTCGGTCCGCTGACCCGAAGGCGCTGCCGCGAATGGCATGCGCGCTTCGGGTAACTGGTGCTGCGAACTATCGCGGCGGCAACGTCGCTGCAGCTGGCTTGGCTTCGCGCTTGCCGCTTTCGATCGCGAATTCGAGATCGCTGCGATACACCTTGACCGCCGCCAGCTTGCTCTCATCAAGCGGCAGGCCGTAACGGTCATACGCACCGCGCTGCGAGTTCGCGATGAAATAGAAACCGTCGTCCACAACGATACCCTGCGTCGGTGTGCCGAACTCCGGTTTGGCCGCATCGAGCGCCTGCGCGTGCACGATTTTCGTCACCTCGGCATCGACCGTCAGACGCATCACACGCGCTGGCGGGAAGCCGTTCTGGATCACGACAAGAAAGCCGTTCCACCAGGTCACGCCTTCGATGCCGTACATCGTGAAGCCCGGTGCCGGCGCAATTGCGAACGGCTTGCCAAGTTTCAGGTCGATGCCGAACAAGCCGAGGTCGTAGTCGGCGAAGATGAGCTTGCTGCCGTCGCCATTGAAAGTCATGCCGCGAAGGCTGGTCAGGCGCGGATTCTCGACGACCATCTGCAGACCGTTCGCCTCCAGTCGATAGATGCGGCGCGCCACACCGTCGGCGACAAAAACATCGCCCTTGGGCGACACCGCGATCGACGACAGCAACGACGGCCGATGCGCCATCGGCGTTTCGTATTTCGCTACGAACGCGCCAGTCGAGAGCACGAACCTGTAGAGCATGGCGCGTCCGAAGTCGGACGCCGGCAGCGCTTTGCGGTGCGGCACGCCATTGCCGATCACCCACAACGCGTCGCGTTCACTGTCGACTGCAACACCGTAGGTGGCGAGCAACTTGTCGCTACCCGCAGCAGCTATGAACGCGGTGCTCACGCCCCTGGCGTCGACCAGCCGGATCTCGCCATCACGCACCGACGCGGTCAGGAACTGTTTTCGTTTCGGATCGTAGGCGATGGATTCGATCAGGCTGTCGCCAGCCGGCAAGGTGAAGCCATTGGCACCACCGCCAAACGGCTTCATGTTCGCCTGCAGATTCAACACCAGATAGTCCCAGACGCGCGTGCCATGGACTTTCTCGAAACGCTTGTCCTTGCTCGGGTCGTAGCCAAACCCGGTGCCCTGCAAGCGCACCAGCAGGTCGTAGGTTTTGCGCTTGTCGCCCATGCGCGCATAAGCCGATGCAAGTTCGTAGCCGATCGGACCTTGCATCGGCCGCATCGCATACAGGCGTTCAAGTGTGTAGGCCTGATGGCGCCAGTCCTGCTTCAATTCGAACTGTTTCGACAAACTGGCCAGAGCTGCCGGCTCATTGACGGTATCAATCTGCTTTTCGGTGGCCGTCTGCTCGATGATCTTTTCGACCGCCCGACCGGATTCATCGGCAACGATCTCGACACGCGCACCGGGCGGAACCACCGTCGCCGGCTTCGTCTCAGGCCGTTTCAACATTGGCGGCACCGGCGCGACCGCAGGTGCAGCCGCCGCTTTCGCTGCAGCGGCAGGCTGCGGCACGGTCGCCGCTTGGGTACCAGGCGTGATGATCTGGGCGACAACGGCAAACGCAAGCATGTGGACAAAACGCATGAGCAACCTCAATTCGGAGTGCGGGTCAGACCCGTCGCATGCACATAAGTTTCACGCGCAACAAGCGCGGCCGTTGCCGCTTTGATTCGGCGACGGTTAGCATGGGGACTGTTCTGAAGGGGCGCGCACCATGCCGGAAACCGAGATGCTTTTCAACGGACGCTGGCTAAATCTGCGGCGTCGCGACGGTTGGGAATTCGTCGAACGCACGAATCCGCAGGGCGCCGTCATCGTCGTCGCGATCACCGATGCCGACGAGTTGATCTTCGTCGAGCAATACCGGCCGCCGATTGCCGCGCACACCATCGAGATGCCAGCCGGGCTGATCGGCGACGAGGATGGCAGCGAGCACGATGACGCGGTGATCACCGCCCATCGCGAGTTGATCGAAGAGACCGGCTTTGCAGCGGCGCGCATCGACTACGTGACCGGCGGCCCGGTGTCCTCGGGCATGAGCACCGAGATCGCGCATTTCGTGCGGGCGACGGGCCTGCGGCGTGTCGCCGCCGGTGGTGGTGTCGGATCGGAGGCCATCACCGTGCACCTGGTGCCGCGCAGCGAGGCCGCAGCCTGGCTAGTGCAGAAATCGGTGGCCGGTTATCCGCTCGACCCGAAGCTTTGGGCCGGCCTGTATTTCGCCGAACGCAATGCCGATGGTTCAACTTGGCGGTGAGTTGGATCGCGGTTGGTAACCGCTCCTACAACACGCCGCGCTCCCATGGCCCGGTGATCGCCACCGAGAACCCGGGCGCATAGGCGTTGGCAAACAGCCAGTGACCATCCGGCGAAAAACACACGCCGCACCATTCCTCGAAACGGAAATCGCCACGGAATCCCATTTCGCCGTTCAAGATGATGTTGCTTTCGGCGAACGGGAATGTCAGCCCAGCATCGGTCATGCCGACGATCCGTTGCGGACTGCTGCTGTCGTTGTCTTCGTTGATGAGCAAGGCGCCGCGCGGCGAAACACAGATGTTGTCCGGGTAGTCGAGCAGTTCTGTGGACTTCGCCTCGAACAACAGGGTGAGTGTTTCCTCGCGCGGCCGGTAAACCCAGATCTGGCCGTGACCAGAATCGCCGCCGGTGGTGGCGGTGAAGAAAATCGCATCCTGATGGACATAGCATCCTTCCAGGCGCGCAAATGCGGTCGCGCCGAGAGCCAAGCCCTGTGCCGTCACTGCCGTGCCGACGCTGCCGTCCGCTGCGCGCGCGTGCAGCGGCGATTCGATCGCCGCCCAGCGCACGTCGAACGTCGCACCAACGGTCACGCCGGCGCGCAGATCCTTGCGCCCAACCGCCTCCAGCATATGCAGATGACCGCCCGCCGCCAGCCGATCACGATCGTTCGGTGTGAAGCGGAAAAATCCGGACAGCCACTTGCCGTCTTCGGTCAGGTAGACGTGCCCGGTACGCGGGTCGGTGGCCGCCGCTTCGTGCTTGAACACGCCCATGTCCGGAATCGGCTCGGGCGCATGCTGGCCGTCGGCATCAACCTCGAAAACGAAACCGTGCGGCCGGCGTAACTCGGGGCGATGGCGGCCACTGTCATCGATGCCAGAGTCGGGATCGACCACCATCTCTTCGCAACTGAGCCAGGTGCCGCGCGACGAGACGCCACCGCCGCAATTTTGCAAGGTGCCCGCAAGCACCGCGCGGAAATTGCTGGCGCGACCACTATCGGCATCGAAATCGAAAGCCACACAGCCGCCGGCAGCGGGCGCGTCGTAGTGCAGCACAGCCGGACCGAATGCGCCGACCGAGGTCTTGAGTTCATGGTTGCGGATCAGGGTGAAACGCGAACCGACGGCGCGCACGACGCCCATGCCATCGTGTGCGCCGGGGCTGACGCCGTATTGCATGGACTCGCCAGTCCAGCCGAAGCTGCGGTAACGAAAGCCTTCGGGCAACTTCAGCAAGGTCGCGCCAGTGTTCTCATCGGCGACCGGGCGCAACGGGCCATAGCCGCCGACATCAACCGTGTCGGCAAGCTGTTCACGCGCGCGACAACCGGCGAGACCGAACAGCGTCGCGAAGGGCAGGCTGGCACCCAGGCCAAGACCGGCACTCTGACGCAGAAACCTGCGGCGCGCCGCCGAAGACTCGCCGCTCACAATGCAATCACGCTGCCGGCATGACGCCACGGGCGTCGATGCGGTACTCGACACGCGCCGCCTTCGGATCAAACGCAGTGCCCGCGTCCTTGGCCATGTGCCTGGCCTCGTCCTCGCTGATTTCAATGCGCTCGAGCTTGCCGATGACGATGGCATTGCCTGAAAAATCCTTGGGCAGCACGAAGCGATGATTGGTCATCACGCGCGCCATCAGTTCGCCGTCGAGCAATTGCATCCAGCAGCCCTGCTTCTGACACACCTTGCCGACGCGACCACTGAAGACCCCGTCCGTGACCGCATGCCCGGCATCGAGCGTGGCGAGCGCTGCCGCCAATGGCGTCGCCTTCGCTTCTGCACCAGGCGCCTCGCCGTAACCGCCAGCAGCGTTGAGTGTCGGCCGCTGCGGCGCCTTGTGTTCATCGGCATTGCTGACTTCGACGACCAGCAAAGCGAGTGCGCAAAAAACGAGATGAACGAGTTTGATCATGGCGATCCTCTTCAGTTGGAAATGACGATTGCAAATCAGGCGGCGAGCGCCAGTGCGACGAGTTCAGTTTGCGGCATGGCCGTGCTGTAACGACCCGAGGCGTCACAGGTCAGTTCCGCCATCGCGCAATCCGGATCATGGGTAAAGAAGAGGCGCACGCCCCGATCAAGTTTGTCGGCCAGGAATGCGGCCTTTTCGTCGATCAGCATTTCCGGATAGCGGTCATAGCCCATGGTGATCGGCACGTGCACCCAGGGCCGACCGGGAATGAGATCGGCACAGAACACGACGCCATGGTCGCCACCGACTTCGGCCAGCATCAGGCCGGGCGTGTGGCCATTGGAGAAGCTGAAGCGCACATCGCTGCCGAGCGTGGGTGTGTGCGCATCGCGCACCAACTCAAGGCGACCTGACTGCTCAAGTAGTTCGCACAGCCCCGGAATGAACGACGCGCGATCGCGTGCATGCGGCTTCTGTGCACGCGCGAAACATTCCGCGCCGACGATGTAGCGCGCATTCGGAAACAACAAAGCCAGCGGCTGGCCTTCGCGCCAGGGCGCGAGCAAGCCACCGGCATGATCGAAATGCAGATGCGACAAGACCACGGCATCGACGTCCTGATGCTGCACGCCGATGTTCGCGAGCGAATCCAGCAGCACATGCTGGCTTTCGACGACGCCATAGCGTTCGCGCATCTTCGGTTCGAAGAACGCGCCGATGCCGGTTTCGAACAGCACATTTTGGCCATTGACGCCCTCCGCATAGAGCGCGCGACAGGCCAGCGGCACGCGATTCTGGTCGTCGACCGGCAACCATTTCGACCACACCGCTTTCGGCGCGTTGCCGAACATCGCGCCGCCATCGAGCTTCTGGCTGTTGCCGAGTACGGACCACAGTTTTATTTTCGTCGCACCGATTGTCATCGCACCGATTGTCATCGCACATCCGCCTTGCCGACGCCGCCACGCGGGTCGGTGCCACCACTCAAGGTGTTCGTCAACAAATCCCAGATCACCACCTGCATATTGCCCCAGGGCCGTTCACCCTCGCTGAGGGTATGGCCGCGCGCACGCAGAACGGCCGCTTCGTCCTTGCTGATCGCCCCGGCCTCGGCCGAAATCGCGTCGGGCAGATATTGATGATGGAAGCGCGGCGTGGCGACGATCTCTGCTGCCGACTTGCCGTCCATCAACTCCAGCAACCCGATCAGCACCATGGTCGCGATGCGCGAGCCGCCCGGCGTGCCGATCACCGCGACTTTGTCCTTGCCGAACACGATGGTCGGCGACATCGTCGACAGCATGCGCTTGCCGCCCTTGGGCGCATTCGCGTCGGTACCAATCAAGCCGTAGGCATTCGCCTGATTCGCCGCGAGCGCGAAGTCGTCCATTTCGTTGTTCAGGAGCACGCCGGTGCCGGGCACGATGAAGCCCGAGCCCATCGGCAGGTTCACGCTTGCGGTCACTGCAGCGATATTGCCCTCGGCATCGATGATCGAAAAATGCGTGGTGTCGGTGCCGCCGTCGACGACCGGGCCTTCAGGCAGACTGCTCGACGGCGTCGCGCGATCCATGCGGATCGAACCGCGCAGGCCGGCCGCGTAGTCCTTGCTGGTCAACAGGCGGATCGGCATCGCGACGAAGTCCGGGTCGCCGAGGATGAAGCTGCGATCGCGATAGGCGCGGCGCAAGGCTTCGACGATCACGTGCAGGCGATCGGCGCGATTGAGTTTCCCGAGGTCATAGCCTTCGAGCACGTTCAGGGTCGTCGCCAGTACCACCCCGCCGGAAGACGGCGGCGATGCGCTGAGCAAACGGTAACCGCGGTAATCGAATTTCAGCGGCTCGCGCTCGACCACCTTGTAGTTCGCGAGATCGGCCAGCGTCCAGTTGCCGCCGTTGGCACGCACGCCGTCGACCAGTCGCTTCGCCAGCTTGCCCGTGTAGAAACCGGCATGGCCCTGGTCGGCGATCGTCTGCAGCGTGCGCGCGAGGTCCGGCTGCTTGATCACGGTGCCGAGCGCGGGCATTTCCTTCGTCGGGAAAAAGATGCTGCGCGAAGACGGATAGCGCAGCAGCACATCGCGACGCGCTGCCAGCATGCCGTGCAGACGCGCTTCGAGCGGGAAGCCGTCGCGTGCCAGACGAATCGCCGGTGCCAACGAGACCTTCAGCGGCAGGCGGCCATAGTGCTTGGCCAGATGCACCAGCGCCGCGGGCTCGCCGGGTATGCCCGCCGCGAGCGCGCCATTGACGCTCTTGTCGCGATCAAGTTGACCGTTGGCGTCGAGATAGGCCTTGGCATCGACCGCCATCGGCGCCGTCTCGCGGCCGTCGATCATCACCTGCTTGCTGTCACTGGCGCGATGCAGCAGCCAGAAACCGCCGCCACCGATGCCGCTGCTCGAAGACTCGACCACCGCCAGGGCTGCGGTCACAGCAATTGCCGCATCGAAGGCATTGCCGCCCTTGCCCAGAATCTCGAAACCGGCATCGGTGGCGAGGTGCTGGGCACTCGCGATCGCTGCCTTGCCCGGCGCCTTGGGCGCCTCGGCGGCGGCGACGGCGCAGACCAGTCCAGTCGCCAGCAGGCCGACGAGACGCGCGATCAATGTTGCCTTGCTCATGACGGGGTGTCCTCGCGCATCAGCGCATGATATTTCGCGAGCAGTTGCAGTCGTGTTTCAGGAATGCCGGCATCGAAGTCGATGCACTCGACGGGACATACCGCGATGCATTGTGGCTCGTCGAAATGGCCAACGCATTCCGTGCAACGTGCCGGATCGATTTCGTAGATCACCGCACCGGCGGTGATCGCCTTGTTCGGGCAGGCCGGTTCGCAAACGTCGCAATTGACGCACAACTCGTTGATCAGCAATGCCACTTGCCGACGCCTCCCGCTGCATGTGTGCCGGGGGAGGCGATGCGGATCATTTCGCTTCGACGAACACGTAATCCGCAGCGCTCGGCGCCAGCGCATCGCGCACGCGCTGATCGTCCGCGGTGGCGCCGACAAACAGCACACGCACGTCCTTGAACGCGGCCGGACGCGCGACTTTGAACGCTTCGATGATGACGTCGGCCATGCGCGTGGAATTCGGCGAACCAAACGCGATCATGTTGCCCGGCAAGATGCCGCGACCAACGACATCGGTAATGTCCGACTGCTGACGCTCGACCTGGGCCATCGTCACCTCGTCGTCGCCTGCCGGAACGTAGTACATGTAGGGCCGCTGGCGAATGCCTTCGAGATTCTGCTGCGCCACATAGACCAGATACTTGCGCCAGCCATCCTTGTCCATCGGGTCGGCAGGCATGGTGACGACCGCGACCACCACTTTCGGCTTGTCGATCTCTTCCTTCTTGCAGGCAGTGACGGCAAACAGCGAGAACATCAATACCAGCGCAATACGCAAGATGGCTTTCATGGCAAACCCCCGGGTAGGAAAATTACATTGCG
>JAYUXS010000305.1:0-3833 GCA_043752845.1 Lysobacterales bacterium
CATCTCCCGCAACACCGACGATTTGGAGTTGATCGATGCACATGCTGCAGATGTTCCTGATGCTTGCTCTGGGCGGAAACTTGGTGATTGCCAAGGCGGCAGCGCCGGTCGCGGTCGCGCACGTGCACGGGCATGACCATGCGGACGCGGCAACCGCCGTCGAACTGCCCGCGCCCGGCAAGCTCTGGGCCGTCGATGCGCCGCTGCAGAGCGGCATGAAGCGTATTCGTGGCGCGGTCACCACACTGGCGCATCGCGAGCACGGGCATCTTGATCGTGCACAGGTGCTCGCGCAGGCGGCAATCGTCGATAGCGAAATCCGCGCCATGATTGCGAACTGCAAACTCGAACCGAAGGCTGATGCCGCCTTGCACGGCATCATCGGGCGCTTGCTGGCCGCTGCGCAGCAACTGAAAAACAAGCCCGAAGCGGTTACGCCCATTGCGGTCATGCGCGCAGCGCTTGAAGACTATCCGCGTTTGTTCGATGACCCGAGTTGGGCCAAGGCTGTCGAATAACGCGCGAACGCGCGCCCGGTCGGTGTGGGTCAGACCGGCAGCGGTTGTTCGAAAATGAAACGATGCGGCAGCAGTTGGCCCGCGATCACCGTATGCCAAGTGCCATCGGCATCGCCGAAACTCACTTCGGCATCGGCACCGGATTCAACCAACGCCTGACGGCATGCGCCGCAAGGTGCCACGCGCTGTTTGACACCATTGCGGTCGAATGCGATGACCGCGATCGAGGTCAGTTGGAAGCGTGCGCCTTTGGCGACCACGGCCGCTGAGATGGCCGCCCGTTTGGCGCAGACACCGACCGGAAACGAGGCGTTTTCGACATTGCAGCCGATATAGGTATTGTCGAGACGCGATGTGAGCGCGGCGCCGACATGGATTCCGGAATGCGGCGCGTAGGTCATGCGGGCCGGGTCGGCGGCGAGAGTGCGGCGTGCGACAGTGATGGCCTGACTGTTGCCTACGTGTCACCCATGTGCGCAAGCGCCTGAAGCTTCCGCGTCCACGGTGCGAGGTCGATCCCGTGGCGTTTCAGCCAATTGCGATCTGCAGACAGGCGAAAAGATTGGTGCCTGACGAGCCACCATCACGACGGCCGAGCAGGGTTTCGAGCTGCCAGATCGAGGCGCAGGAGGCAGCGTCGTCGACTTCGATCACGTCGTCGACGACGTCGAACAGGAATCCCGGCTCGACATGTCTGCGGCCGATGCCTTCGATCAATGTCGGTTGCGTCGCGACCGCATCCGGGTCGCGCCGGCGCCAGCCGTGCACGAAGGCGCTGCCGGTCGGTTCAGCGACGCATAGTCGGGTCGCGACTCGGCGATAGCGCCAGGTAACGGCCAATCGTTGCCCGAGGTGCCACCGGTGCCGGCGCCGCAGACGATCCACGCCGGTGTCGGCTCCGGTTCCAGGCTCATCTGGCGCAGAATCGATTCGGCGATGTTGTTGTTGCCGCGCCAGTCGGTGGCGCGCTCGGCGAGTGCGAACTGGTCGAGATGGCAGGCACCGATCGCGACATGCAGACGCGCGAACCAGGCTTCCGAGATTGCAGTGGTGCCCGAAGACACATCGACCACGCACTGCCCCGGCTTGAACCGGCCTTTGCACAGCGCGTACAGAAACAGCGAGCGCGCAGTGCAGCCAGTCGCGCGCCGGATCGGCTTGATGCTCGTGGTCGGTATCGAATGACGGGACGGTGTCGGCGTGCATGGCCTCAGCCCGGTTTCGCGTCGGCACGCGGCGTCGTGTAGATGAACAAAGAACGCAGCACCCAGGGGAGGAAGGCGAGCAGCCAGACGCAGGCGGCGATGGCCTGCCAGAACATCGCGTCGGGCCGCAGTTCCGCGACGATGCGCAGTACCGTGACGCACTGGATCAGCACGAAGGCAATCACCGCAACCGCGCCGAGTTGCAGTGGTCGACCGGAATGCCCCTGGGTCACCCGCGTCACCATCGCCACCAGCAGGCTGCCGAAATAGCCGATGTAAAGTGCATGCGCCGGCGCACGGCCGAGAGACAGTTCGCCGCTTCCCGCCAACAGCAGACTCTGCGCTGCGTAAAGCGTCATCGCGATCGGCAGCCACGCGAAGCCGAGAAACAGCACACGCAGTAGCGCTGGTGCCTTGCCGCGCGGCCAGTTGCGCCACAGCCAATAGATGCTCAGTGCCGCGAGTGCGAAATCAGGCACCCACAACACCGCCTGCCATTGCAGCAATTCCAGTGCCAGGTGCGTCAGCACCAGCACCCAGAATGCGGCGAGCACCGACAGCGGCCGCCAGCCGCTGTAGCCGGGCACGACGACGCTCGCGAAGAACGGAAACATGCGATGCGCGACGGTCATGTAGATCGGCAGCAACAGACCGAAGGTACCGAGCTTGATCGAAGCGAGTGCCAGCGCCGTGCTGCCGGTATGCAGGTGCACGGCGAACAGGATGACGCCCAGCAGGCCGAACAACAACGCGGCATAGGCACTGATCCCATGCCAGGTCTTGCCGCGGTCGGCGAGCAGCGGTTTCAGCAGGAACGCACAACCGGCGACCCAGCCGGCGAGTGTGTTGATCACGCCGAGGTGGATCAGATGCGGGAAGCCGAACAACCCGATCAGGAACAGCACCTGACCGCTGAGCAATCCAAAACCCACCGGCAGGTAATGCCAAGGTGTGAGTTCCGGTTGCGACATCCAGCGCGGAAACACGGTCAAGAGAAACCCAAAGATGAACGGTGTCAGCACCTGGTACTGCATCACGAAGGCGTGCGCCCATCCGGCATGCAACGGCGGTTGCGCCAGCCCAACGGCACCGAAGCGGAGTTGATAAAGCCACAGGGCCCACCAGGTCATCGCGGCGAGCACATTCAGTGCGCCGACGAAAAACAACAGCCGATGCGGCGCGGCTGCGAGCAGGCGCGGGGAAATCGGGAGGGACTCGATGATTGCGTTCATGCCGCGAGTCTGCGCGCATGCAGCGCAGGACGGCTTGACCCAAGTCAGTCGCGATGCCTTTCGTCACCCGCGGAACTTCCCGCAAGGATTACACTCCACGCATCATGAAGCGCATTTCCGCCTTTGCCCGCAGTCTGATGTTCGCTGCCATGGCGCTCGTCGTGCTGGCGCAATCGCTGGCATTGGCGAGCATGCCGGTGGCGTCCACCGCGGCAGTCACGGCCGTTGCGTCAACGATGCAGCCGCCGTGCCATCAGCAGGATCAACCCGCGCAAGACCTCAAGCAACATGCGATGCCATGTTGCGATGAGGAAGATGGATGCAGTGCCGATGATTGCAGCCTGCAGTGTTATCGGATCGGCGCCCAATTCCTTGGTGTGCCGCTGCTGTTGACGGCCGCTGCACACTTCGCGGCGCAGGTGCCGCCGAATAAACTCGCGTCCGCGTTGCCATCGCGTCAGCCGATTCCGCCGCTTCCACCACCCATTTCCGCGTAGACGCCTGATCGAGTCCGCGGCGCCTGTAACGTCCGCGTGTGTTCGCGTTTGCGAGGAAGTCACCATGTCCTGTTTCAGTTCACCGCGTATGCGGAATGCGGCGCTTGGCGTCGTCGTCCCGTTGCTGTTCCTGCTGCCTGGTTGTGCGCGCGACGAATCGGCTGCTGTCGGTGCGGCGACAAAGCCGACGGCAAGCAAGGTGGCCTTGCCCAATGTCGGGCAGGTCGCGATCTATGTCTGCCCGATGCATCCGCACATCACGTCGCCGGTGCCAGGCAGCTGCCCGATCTGCGGGATGGCCCTGGTGCTGAAACCGCCGCTCACCACGGAGGCGACATCACCGCAGCATCGACCCGCACGGCGTTTGCAGATTTCGGCGAT
>JAYUXS010000306.1:0-3827 GCA_043752845.1 Lysobacterales bacterium
CGGGTTCGACAACACTTCGAGTCTAGCCCGAAAGCGACAGCGCGGAAGCATCGACGAAGCAAGTCTGGATCGCTAAGCTCGACGCCCGCTGTGAAGAACGCCGACCGTGTCCGACTTGCCGCTGATCCAACGCAATACCTTCAGCCCGACGACACTCAACGCCGAAGCGCGCCTATTGCTGGAGCGCGGCATTCCGCTGTTCTGGATCGAGGGCGAGATCTCGAATTTCATGCGCGCAAAGTCCGGGCATCTTTATTTTTCGCTGAAGGACACCGGCGCGCAGGTGCGTTGTGCGATGTTCCGTCCGCGCGCGATGACGCTGCGTTTCGCGCCTGAAGACGGTTTGCAGGTGCTGGCAAGGGCACGCGTCACGCTGTACGAGCCGCGCGGCGAGTTCCAGTTGCAGATCGAACATCTGGAGCCCGCGGGGCAAGGTGCGGTGCAACGTGCGTTCGAGGCGCTGAAGCAGAAGCTCGCCGACGAAGGTTTGTTCGATGCGGGGCGCAAGCGCGCCCTGCCCGCTTATCCACGTCGCATCGCGATTGTCAGTTCGCCGACCGGGGCCGCGATCCGCGATGTCATCAGCGTATTGTCGCGACGTTTTCCCCTGCTCTCGGTCGACCTGTTCCCGAGCCTCGTGCAAGGCGGCGAAGCTCCCGCACAGCTGCGCACGCAATTGGATCGGATCGCCAGATTGGCACGCCATGATCTGGTGCTGCTGACCCGCGGCGGCGGTTCGATCGAGGACTTGGCTGCGTTCAATGACGAAGCGCTGGCGCGGCGTATCGCGACCATGCCGATGCCGGTGGTGTCGGCCATCGGCCATGAAACCGACTTCAACATTGCCGACTTCGTCGCCGACCTGCGCGCACCGACACCGTCGGCCGCTGCCGAACTGATCGCACCTTCGAGCGATGCCCTGCGCGACCGTTTGAACGTGTTGCAGCGGCGACTGGAACGCGCCGCGCAGCATCGGCTGTCGGCGCAGATGCAGCGGCTTGATCGTCTGCAATTGCGTCTGCAGGCGCGGCATCCGCTGGCGACACTGAACAGCATGGCGCAACAACTCACACAAGTGCGGCTGCGACTGGTGCGCGTACCGGCGCCGATGCTGACGCAACGGCGCCAACAGATCGAGCAACTGCATACGCGCCTGCAGCGTGCCGCCGCACTCGAACGCATCGCACTGCTGCAACGGCGCACCGAACACGCCCGCCTGCGCCTGCAGTCCGCCTGCGTGCGCGGCCTGCAACATCAGGCAACGCACCTGGCCGGTTTGGCACGTTCGCTCAATGCACTCAGCCCGCTGGCGACCCTGGATCGCGGCTACGCGATCGTCTTCGATGAGCAAGGCCGAACGGTGCAGTCGATCAGGCAAGTCGATGCGGGCGACGCGCTGCGGGTACGGGTGCGCGACGGCGAGATCGTCAGCCGGGTGAACACGTCGTCCTAGCGCTTCGGCCGCGACGTCACCAGCGCCAGTTCAGATCGGCGAACAGGCGGCGATCCTGGAACGGAAACGTGATGTCGGCAGCTGGTGAAGTCTGCATGTAGGCGGTGATCTCGCTGCCCGTCGACCAGATTCGGATTGCGGTTGTGGCGCGAGTCGAACTGGCTGTAGTGCGTATCGATACGCAGGCTTGACGAAAAATGATGGATCGGCAGGAACAGCGAAGCGCCGTTGATGCCGGTCGATTCGTGCACGATCGCTGCGCCGTTGAGCAGGATCCGGATGCTGCCGGAATTGAACGGGAACGGAACGCCTCGCACAGTCCGCGTCGGCGTTCCCACAGGATCCCGCAACGCGTCCCATACCGTGTTGTGCACCATGGGCCGCCAGGGTGTCGCCATCGATCACGCTGACAATGCCGGGCACATAGTCGGCATTCGTGCGCGGCGTCGTCGTGGCAATTTCGGTTTCCTCGGCGATCACGTCCAGCAATGCGGCGAGTTCGTCTGCCTCGCGGGCGTCATCGCCGCCCTCCGCTTCCTGCGCCTGTAACGGCCACGCCAGGGCACCAAATCGAACCAGCGCCGGTTCGACTCGACGTGACGCCGGTCGAGTTTCGCCTGCTCACCACCCTCGCCCAACGCCCTGGCCGGCGCTACTTGCGTGCGCAGCCGCTCGATGCCATCTACATCGTCGACCGTGTGGTCAGCGACCGAACCGTCGATTCGCACATCAAGAACCTGCGACGCAAAATTGGCACCATCATGGTCGGTGCGGATCACGCGACGCCTTGATGGCACAAGGCCACGGCGCAAGCGAGGCGACGCGCATCGCGCGTCAGGAACTCGGCATGGTCGAGTTGCACAAGGACGCGGTACATTCGCGGCGGTCGTCATTCTGGGTGCGGCGATCGGTGTGAATCTCGTGCTGTTTTCGATCTACAGCAGCTATGCCTTGCGTGCGCCGGACATCGTCAGTCGCGGCGAGTTGGTCGATTTGAGCGATCACGGCTGGCGACTGTTCACCGTCGCCGACCAGAATGTCGTCGGCAAGACACTGCAACTGAGCGGCGACGACTTCATCGTCGTCGGTGTCATGCCCGCCGGGTTCGTCGGGCTGGACGCGTTACCGCCGCAATACTGGGTCAGCAACGCCCACTACGCGCCGAAGACCTGCGCGTCGCCGCGGTGCCGATTTTCGCGTTGGTGGTGCTGGTGCTGGTCGTCGCCTGTGCGAATCTCGCGAACCTGATGCTGGCGCGCGCGACGACGCAGCGCCAGGAACTCGCGATTCGCGCCAGTGTCGGTGCATCGCTACGCGTTGTCGTTGATGGTCGGACTCGGCATGGAGCCGATTGCAATCACCCTCGATCCGTTGGTGTTCGCGTTCGCAGCGCTGCTCGCATTGATCGCGACTGCCAAACAGCACGCCGCCGCGCTATGACGTGCTGGTCAACGGGCACAGCCTGCCCACTCGCGTTCAATCCGGTCGACGAGCGTTACTTTGTCAGCGTCGGTATCCGACTGCGCAGCGGACGCGGTTTCAGGCCAGATGAAGCCGCGAACGAAGCCCATGTGGCCGTGATCAGTGCAGCTACTGCGTCGATGCTGTGGCCACAGGGGAATCCGCTCGACCAACGCCTGCGTCTGGCGGCAAACCCGGATGATCCGGCTTGGAAAGCACGAGATGTCGAGGTGATCGGCATCGTCGACGATGCCGGCAAGCCCTGTGCGCCGGAACGTTAGACCGACATCATCGCGCTCCAGCACATGATGTTCAGCATCGCCAACAATATCGCCAGCGTGATCGGTGTTCGCATAGCCTTGGGTGCTACGCCAGCGGGCGTCGTCAAACTGGTTCTTCGTGGCGCGTTGCGTCAGGTGCTGCTCGGCATGGCGATCGGTCTGCCGCTTTGTCTGGGTTTGTCGTTCATGCTCAGCGGACCGCTCGGCAACGCACTCGCGTTCGCGCCATTGGCCTATACCGTGGTATCGGCTTTGCTGCTCGCGACCGCGCTACTCGCGACCATTTTGCCGGCACGTCGCGCCACACGCGTCGCCCCGACCGAAGCGCTGCGCGAGGACTGAGAAGCGCCCGATGTCATGGTGCCCGCGAATGCGCCCAAGCCGCCACCATTCGGGCCGCGCGGCGTCATTGTTCGCAACACGAATTCATCCACCCACGGCATACTCGTCGGCACGCGACGGGAGTGGGTCCCGCCAGCGAACCTCTGGGATGAATGCGATGCGTATGTTGCGGTGCTCGCGATTTGATTTGGGCTTGGGCTTGATTTTGATATTGGCGCTCGCCGGATGCGGCGGACGCGACGAAGGCGCACCACCGGAGGTGCAACAGGGCCAGGTGTCGAGTACCGATG
>JAYUXS010000307.1:0-18485 GCA_043752845.1 Lysobacterales bacterium
CCGACCCGCGATCAGCGACGACGACCGCCGCGGTGTGGTGCTGCAATTTCCAGTCCGCGAACGCGGCAACGACGAACGCCTGCACTAGCCACGCCCGCAAATCGACCCGGCGGCGCCTGCATCGCAACCGATGCATGACAGATCACGCATGCAAGATCTGCGCATGCATCTCCCTATCGATATCCGCGCCTGGCGCGATGAGTTCATCTGGTTTGTCGTCAAGGAGGCGCGCGCCTGCGTGTTCGCCGGGTCGTTCTTCGTGGTGCTCGCGTTGTCGACCTGGCTGCCGCTCGGTGCACTGCCGCGTTACGACTTCATCTTGATCATGGCGCTGCTGCTGCAGGCGGGCTTGCTCGCGCTGCGCATCGAAAGCGTCGACGAACTGAAGACGATCTGCCTGTTCCATGCGATCGGCTTTGCGCTCGAGGTGTTCAAGACGCAGCCCGGCATCGGCTCCTGGAGCTACCCGGAATTCGCGTACAGCAAGCTGTTCGGTGTGCCGCTGTATTCCGGCTTCATGTATGCGGCGGTCGCGAGCTACATGATGCAGGCCTGGCGCCTGTTCGACCTCGAACTCGCGCACTATCCGCGATATCGACACAGCTTGCCGCTGGCGACGGCGATCTACGCGAACTTCTTCACGCACCACTTCATCGGTGACCTGCGCTGGTGGCTGATCGCGGTGTTGATCGCCGTGTTCTGGCGCACGCGCGTGACCTTCAGGCCGCGGCGGGTACGCATCACCATGCCCTTGCTACTCGCGTTCGCGCTGATCGGTTTCTTCGTCTGGATCGCCGAAAACATCTCGACCTTCTTCGGCGCCCGGGCCTATCCGAACCAGCACCAGGGCTGGCAGATCGTGTATGCCGGCAAGATCAGTTCCTGGGCCTTGCTGGTCGTTATCACGCTGATCATCGTCGCCGACCTGAAGCACTACAAGGCCGGCCGCAACCACGCCCAGACGCAACCGGACACAAAACTCGCGAGCGCGAGTGCGGCACCGAGCAGCGGGATGCTGAACCAGTAACGCCAGGCCAGCAGCACGAAACTGGCGAGCATGCTCGCCCCGACCGCGAGCAAGAACCACGCGCCGAACAGCATCGGCACATGAAACAGCGCGAGATAGCCGTAGACGAGTCCAAACAGGATGGCACCCAAACTATGGCTGGCATTGAATCCGATCCAAGCCCGCCACATCGTGGTGTCGCGGGTCAGTATCGGTGATGACGCCTGCATCTGTTTGATCAGCTCTCGATCGCGCGGATGCAGCTTCGTGCCGCGAAATGTGTACAGCAGATGCACGCTGCCGAGCAGCAACAGGATGGCCGCGGCGATGACGATCAGCAGATTCGGGCCCATGGCATGTTCCTGTTGCGATGATGACTACGACGGCGACCGCACGAACGCGGCGATGGCAGCGGCGACTGGCGCGGGGTCTTTCAACCACGAGAAATGATCGGCGCGGCCGCTCGTGAAATCCTTGGGCACCAGATGGACGCGCGACTGCCGTGTGCGCGGCAGACGCGCGAGCAGGGCGGCGAACGACGACGGCGGTGCGAAGCGATCGTCTTGCAGATGCAGTGCGAACAGGGGATGCGTCAGCGCCGCGAGTTCGGCATCGAGATCGCCGTCGGGCAGCGCGTGTTTGTAGGTGCCGCGCAGACCGCTGATCGACCAGTCACGGATCACCGATTTTGCTTCGTTGCCGGCGAAGCCGGTGCGGCGTCCGGGGAAATAGCCGCACACGGCCGCGAGCAGACGAAACCAGGCGAACACGCCGAGCAACACCGGCTGTTGCCACCAAGTGAAGCTGCGCCAGTGGGGAATGCCGCTGGCGACAATCAACACGCCGCGCAGACTGCGATCGCGCGCCAGAACCAGTGCCGCCAGTTGTGCGCCGAGACTGTGTCCGCCAATCCAGATGCGCGCCGCCGGTGCGCGTACACGCAGGGCGGCGATGCCGGCGTGCACGTCGGCGAGCAGGTCGCGATAGGCCCAGTCGGATCCGCGCGCGGCGCGGCGGTCGCTGGAACCGGCACCGCGCCATTCATGCGCAGCGACGCCAATGCCGTGGCGACCGAGTTCGCTCGCGAAACTGTCGTAATTGCGTGCGGTCACGCCCAGCGCCGGCAACCAGTAGACGAGGTCGTGCGCGTCGCCGTGATGCAGGATCAAATCGGCACGCGCACCATCGGGCGCGCTCACGACCAACACGTCGCGACTCATCGCAAGCCGAGCTCGCGATCATGTTGGCGCGCGAACAGGACTTGCGAAATGATCGCGCCGCACATCGCCAGGAACATGTCCCACTGCGTGTCCCAGATATCGCCCTGGGTTGCGAGAAAAGCTTCGGCGCGACCACCCATGATGACCGCCGTCCACCACTCGAGCATCTCGAAAAAGGCGCTGAAGGCGAGCGCACAGCTGACGCACAGATAGAACACCCAGGCACCCGGTTTGAGCGTGGTTCGGCGCAGCAACAATTCACGCGCGAGGATCGCGGGCACGAACCCCTGCGCGAAGTGGCCGAGGCGGTCGTAATGGTTGCGCGACAGCTCCAGCGCGTCGCGGAACCAGTCGCCGAGGGGCACTTTGGAATAGGTGTAATGACCGCCGAGCATCAGGATCGCGCCGTGGATCACCAGCAGGATGCACAACAGCCGCGTCAACGGAAAGCGGCCCCACAGAATCAGGATCAATGGCAGTCCGATCGCGACCCAGATCACCTCCATGGCCCAGGTCAGGCGATCGACCGGATGGATTCCGGAAGTGACCAGCATGATCAGCGTGACGATGATCAGGGCGAACCCGAAGGTGCGGCTGGGCGGCGTGCGTGGCATTCCAAGCAACATGGTCGACTCCGTTCTGGGCGTTCATTGTGCGCACGAATGCAGTCCGCGCCAAGCCCGTCGTGCGCGGCCCATCATGCGCAGCCAAGAGATCACCCCATTACACTGCCCGCCAACGCACCCGTCGGGTGTGACGGGACGCACAGGCGACGATGTTCGGCACTACACCCTATGGCCTCGACGAAATCGAGCTCGACGAATTGAACGCTTATCTGATCGCGCACCCGGCCAGCGAGGGGCTGTCGCTCGATGGCGTGCATGGCCTGCTATCGGCTGTGGTCGCCGGCCCGGAACCGATTCCCGCGAACGAATGGTTGCCGCACATCGTCGACCAGGAAAACGGCTTTGACGACGCTGACCAGGCCAACCGCGTGCTCAGCCTGATCGTGCGCCTGTACAACAGCGTGATCCAGGAACTCGAAGCACTGACCTTTGAGCCGATCTTCGGCGAGTTCGAGGAAGAGGACGGCAGCAGCGTGCTCGCCGCGATCGGCTGGTGCGAGGGCTTCAGCATCGGCATCGACCTGCGCTCCGGCGTATGGGAGTCACGCATGAGCACCGACCCGCGCCTGATGGACCTGCTCGACCCGATCATCCGCATCTCGGCCGACGAAGGCCTGTTCGAGTCGGACACCGCCGAACAACTGGCCCCGCTCGAAGACGAAGACCGCGAACAACTGCTGCACGCCATCGCCGGCGCCGTGGCCGATGTGCAGCAGTACTGGCGTGAACAACCGCCGACAATCGAAGAAGGCGTCGACCCGAACGCCACCCCCAAACCCGTGCTACGCCGCCGCGCCGGGCGTTGGGTGCATTGAAGGGACTGATCTGGATCGACTGATCTGCCTTGTTGTTTTGCTCAACGCATTGAGTGAAATTACTCAACGTATTGAGTAAAACGACAGGCCAATCAGTGGCCGGCGACGTAGGCCGCGCTGCGCTTTAACGCAGGAAGACAATGCCAAGTACGACCAGGCCCAACGCGATACGGTAGAAGACGAAGGGCATCAGTCCGAGTCGGCGCAGAAAGCCCATCAGAAAGTGGATGCAGGCGATGCCGGCGACGGCGGCGACCAGTGCGCCGAGTGCGAAGTGATTGAGGTTGAAGGCTTCGTCGCCGGTGTACAGGCCAAGCGCACCATGCGCGCAGGCGGCGATCGTCACCGGCACGCCGAGCAGGAAGCTGTAGCGCGCCGCTTCGGTGCGCTGCAGGCCGAGAAACAGGCCGGCGGTCATGGTGATGCCGGATCGGGACACACCGGGAATCAAGGCCAGCGCCTGTGCCGCGCCGATGATCAGCGCGTCGCGAATACTCAGGCTCATCACCCCGCGTTCCTTTGCGCCGCTGCGATCGGCGACGCCGAGCAGCACACCGAAGGCGATCAGGTTCACCGCGATCAGCATCGGAATGCGCAGCGTCGCGGCCATCTCCTCACCCATGCTGACACCGACGATCAGCGCCGGTACCGTGGCGAGCGCCATACCGATGCCGAGGCGATGTTGCAGGCGACCGCGTTCGCTGTAGTCGCGCTTGAGCATGGCGGTCACGATCGCCAGCAGATCGTTGCGGTAATAAATGAGCACTGCGGCCAGCGTGCCGAAATGCAGGGCCAGATCGAAGCTCACGCCCTGGTAGTCCCAGCCGAACAGGAAGCCGATCAATCCGAGATGTCCGGAACTCGACACCGGCAGGAATTCGGTCAGGGCCTGCACGATGGCGAGGATGATGATGTGGCTCAGTTCCATGATGACCGGCGGCGTCAAAGAATTCGATTGTGCCAGCGTCGGTGCTTCAGGTCGTCGGACGCTCATGACGAAGTGCGGGCCTGTCGAAGTGCGGGCATGACGAAGGACGGGTGCCGTAGTCGTGCGCGCATTGGCCTCGCTATGCTCGGCACCGCTTTGCAGAGGTGTGCATGAACCCGAACCGCGTGCTGGTCGTCGATGACGAACCGGACATCCGTCAACTGATCGGCGACATCCTGCTCGACGAGGGCCATCAGGTCGAAACAGCGGACAGCGTCGCTGCGGCGCGCAGCGCGGTGTCGGGCTTCAAACCGGACCTGATCCTGCTCGATGTCTGGCTGCCCGATGGCGACGGCGTCGCCCTGCTGAAGGAATGGCAGGGCCAAGGCACCCTGGTTGCGCCGGTGGTGATGATCTCCGGTCACGGCACGATCGAAACGGCGGTCAGCGCGCTCAAGTTCGGCGCCTATGATTTCCTCGAAAAGCCGGTGTCGCTCGCGAAGCTGCTCGCCACCGTGCAACGCGGATTCGAACATGCCGCGTTGAAGCGCGAGAATCAGGGCCTGCGCTCGCGCATCGCACCGCCCCCACCCATCGGTGGCAGTACCGCGATGCAGATCCTGCGCACCCAACTCGAACGCGCTGCGCACGTCGATGCGCCGCTGCTGATACGCGGCGAAACCGGTTCCGGCAAGGAAAGTCTGGCGCGCTATGTGCACGGCCATGCTGCGCGCGCCGCGGCACCCTTCATCCATTTTGCGGCAGCGACCATGGCCGGCGAACGCGGCATCGCCGCGCTGTTCGGGCGTGAATCGGCCAACGGCGAAGAATCCGGTGCGATCGCGCAGGCCGCGAATGGCACCTTGTACATCGATGAGGTCGCGAGCCTCGACGCACAGACGCAGGCGCGTCTCGCTTCGGCGATCGCCGCCCGCCAGTTCGTGCCCGAGGGCGGTCAGCGGCCTCGGCCATTTGCAGCGCGCGTGATCGTGTCGGCGACGCGCCCGTTGGAGCAGGAATTGCAGGCCGGCACTTTGCGTGAGGACCTGTTCTTCCAGCTCAATGTGCTGTCAGTGCAGGTTCCCGCCTTGCGCGAACGGCCCGAGGACATCGCGGCCCTGCTCGGCGCGCAGCTGGAACAGGTCGCGGCGCGCGACAGCCTGCCGCCGCGCAGTTTGAGCGGCCCGGCGATCGATCGTCTGCGCCGTCACAGCTGGCCCGGCAATCTGCGCGAGTTGCGCAATCTGGTGCAGCGGCTGTTGATCATCGGCGGCGAAGGCGAGATCGATCTCGACGAGATTGAGGACGCGCTCGGCATCCTCGCGCCCGGCCCAGGCAAACCCGCTGGCGACTTCCTGCTCGACTTGTCACTGCCCCTGCGCGACGCCCGCGACCGCTTCGAGCGCGCCTACCTGATGCGCCAACTCAAGCACTGTCGCGGCTCGGTTTCGCGACTGGCGAGCATCTCCGGCATGGAGCGCACACACCTGTATCGCAAGCTCAAGGACCTCGGCGTCGACCCCAAGGCGCTGGATGCGAGTGAATGATTAATATGTGATAAACACGTTATAAAACATACAGATATGATTTTTCGTGAATAGATATTGTTGCATTGAGTAGCGCCTTTAGGGGTCCTTTGGTCAGCCTTCAACCGGGAGCACCGCATGTCCAACCTGAACAACCCAGGCCGCCGCGACTTTCTCGCCGGCACCGCCGCCCTCGCCGCCGCATCGACCTTGCCCGGCTTCAGTGCCGCGCGCGCGGGGCGCGATGCACCGCCCAACCGCTTCGCGGACAAGGACCGCGCAGCGTTGGCGCTCGGACTGCGCAATGGCGAATTCAGCGCGCTGGAATTGACCCGGGCCTACATCGAACGCATCCAGGCGCTGGACGGCGGGCTCAACTCGGTGATCGAGATCAATCCCGATGCCGAAGCCATTGCCGCGACCCTCGATGCCGAGCGCAAGGCCGGCCGCGATCGCGGCCCGCTGCACGGCTTGCCGGTGCTGATCAAGGACAACATCGATAGCGGCGACCGCATGCACACCAGTGCCGGTTCGCTGGCGCTGGCCGACTGGCATGCGCCGGTGGATGCACCGATCGTCGCCAGCCTGCGCAAAGCGGGCGCGGTGCTGCTCGGCAAGACCAATCTGAGCGAATGGGCGAATGCGCGCTCGACGCGCTCGTCCAGCGGCTGGAGCGGTCGCGGCGGCCAGACACGCAATGCCTATGACCGCACGCGCTCGCCGAGCGGTTCGAGTTCCGGTACCGGCGTCGCCATGTCGATGGAATTCGCCGCACTCGGTATCGGTACCGAAACCGATGGCTCGATCATCTCGCCGGCGAATGCGAATGGCCTGGTCGGGCTCAAACCGACCGTGGGCCTGGTGCCGCGCACCGGCATCATCCCGATCGCGCATTCGCAGGACACCGCCGGGCCGATGACGCGCAGTGTCGCCGATGCTGCTGCCGTGCTCGCGGCGATCGCACAGCCCAATACTGAACCCGGTTACATCGCAGCGCCCAGCGGCGGTTTCGACCGCGACTATCTGAAAGCGCTGACCGCGCGCGCTGCGCAGGGTGCGCGTGTGGGTGTGGCGCGCGGCCTGTTCGGCTTCCATCCGGAGTGCGACAAGCTCGCCGAAAATGCGTTGCGCGCGCTCAAGGACCTCGGTGCCGAGATCATCGACGAGGTCAAGATCGACACCCTCGGCGACTTCGATGACGCCGAATTCGAAGTATTGAGCTACGAATTGAAGGCCGATCTGAATGCCTATCTGGCGCGCTTGCCGAAGACTGCGCCGGCACGTTCGCTGGCCGAACTGATCGAATTCAATCGCGCCCGCGCCACTCTGGAAATGCCGATATTCGCCCAGGAATGGTTCGAGAGTGCCGAGGCCAAAGGCGCGCTGACCGACAAGGCCTATCTCGACGCGCTCGCCAAATGCCGCGAAGCGGCGCGGGTCAAGGGCATGGATGCCGCGTTCGCAAAACATCGGCTCGACGTGCTGGTCGCGCCGAGTGGGGCGCCGGCATGGCTGATCGACCACATCAACGGCGACCAGTACAGCGGCGGCAACACCTCGCTCGCGGCAGTTTCCGGCTACCCGCACCTGACCGTGCCGATGGGCTTCGTCAGTCATCTGCCGGTCGGCTTCAGTTTCATGGGGTTGCCATATCAGGAAGCCAAACTTCTCGGCCTCGGCTACGCCTTCGAGCAGGCCACGAAGGCGCGGCGGGCACCGCATCACACTCACCGATAATCGCAGTCAACAACCACCGCGTTTTGTGTCAGTCACGTCACACGAGTTGCCAAAGGCGCTGTTGCATGCGAATTTCCGGGTTCGTAGCTGGAGCCTAAGGAATGGGTAACTCCCCGGCGACTGACTCGGCCCATGTGCCGTTTCGTCATAGCCTGCGCGCAAAGCTGTTGATCGGCCTGCTCGCCGCGCTGGTGATGATGCTGGCGTCGGTGTTGGCCGTGTTCTATGCGCGCGGCCACGAATTGCTGATGGTGCGCGAGCGCGAACTCGCCATCAGCGTTGCGCAGCGCCTGGCGAGTGACATGGGTCGCGAACTCGCGATGGCCGAAGGACTTGCCGTCACGCTCGAGAACCTCGGCGAACAACTGCCACGGGTCGAAGCGCAATGGCGCGAACTGATTCCACGCCTGCTCGATCTCGATGGCCGCGCCGATCTGATCGCGGGCGGTGGATTGTGGCCCGAACCCGGCGCGTTTGCCGCGGACGTCGAGCGCCGCAGCTTTTTCTGGGGCCGCGACACACTTGGTGAGCTGCGTTATTTCGACGACTACAACGCCCCCGATGGCCCCGGATATCACGATGAGGAATGGTACGTGCCGACGCGCCATCAGCGTTCCGGGCATTGCTACTGGTCGCGTTCGTACCAGAATCCGTACAGCGGCGAAAAAATGGTGACCTGCAGTGCGCCGATGCGCGTTGGCAACGATTTCATCGGCGCGAGCACGGTCGACCTGAAGCTGAGCGGGCTGCAACGGTTTCTCGATGAGCGCGGCCGCGCATTGCAGGGTTACGCGTTTGCGCTCGACCGCAATGGCGTGTTCATCACCTCGCCGCCGGACGGCGATGCAGTGGCGGCAAGCAATCTGGCAACGCTCGCGAAAGGTCGCGCGACGTACCGCGAACTGGTCGATTTCCTTGCGCCTCCGATCCGTTCCGGCGACGACGACGCACACATTGCGCTGGCCGGCAAACTCGATGCCGCGACCACCGCCATCGACGCTGTCGAAGCCCGCCACATCGCCGAGCAACTGCTCGACGACCGCAGCCGCAAACCGGAAATCCGTCAGACCCGCCTGGGTCACGATCCCTTCCTCAACGAAGCCGCGCTGGCGACCACCTTGCGCATGCCCGGCGTCGGTTGGCATCTGGTGGTGGTGCAACCGGAGCGGCTGGTGCGCGACGCCGTGCAGTCGGTGATGATGCGCGTCGCGTGGGCGATGTCGCTGGCGATCGTCGTCGTCATCATCATCGCCGGCTGGCTGCTGCGACGTTTTCTGGTGCTGCCAATCCGGCACATGACCGAGCAACTGGCGAGTACCGAACACTCGGTCGTGCCTGGTCGCATCGACGTGCCCGGCAACGACGAACTGGCCTTGCTCGCGTCCCGCTTCAACCAATATGCCGAGCGTCTCGCCGAGAGCCACTCCGATCTGCTGGCCTCGGCCGAGCAGTTCCGCGCCGTCACCGAACTGGCGCACGATGCACTGATCCAGATCGACGACAGCGCGCGCATTTGCGCGGTGAACCGCGCCGGCACGCAGATGTTCGGCTGGACCGAGACCGAGCTGCTGGGCGAACCGCTGGCGCGTCTGATGACCTGGGATCCGCGCCAGGACAGCGACTTGCAAGACGCCGTCGCATCGAGCCGAGCCGCCAGCCGCGTGCTCGAACTGAGCGCGCAGCGGCGCGATGGCAGCGCTTTTCCAGCCGACGTCTCGGTCAGCTATTGGCGCGGGCCGACGGCCGGCGTCTACAACATCCAGGTACGTGACGTGAGCGAACGCCTGCGCGCGGAAGAGCGCATGCGCACGTTGTCGACGCACGACACCCTGACCGGATTGCCGAATCGTTCACTGTTCAATGATCGACTCAAGCGTGCGGTCGAGCGCTGCCTGCTCGGTGGCGACACGATGGCGCTGTTCTTCCTCGACCTCGACCACTTCAAGGTCGCCAACGACAGTCTCGGTCATAGCGTCGGTGACGCGCTGCTGCAGGCGGTCGCGGAGCGCCTGCTCGGTTGTGTCCGTGTCGGCGACACCGTCGCGCGCCTCGGCGGCGACGAGTTCGCCATCCTGATGCCGAACCTCGACGATGCCAGCGAGAGCGTGCTCATGGCCCAGCGCATCATCGATGCGATCGGCGTCCATTTCGACATCGGCAGTCATCAAGTGAAGATCGGGGTGAGCATCGGCATCACGCTTTGTCCGGGCGATGATCGACAGGCCGACCAATTGCTGCGCAAGGCCGATCTCGCGATGTATCACGCCAAGTCGGAGGGCCGGAACACGTTCCGGTTCTTCACCGAGCGGTTGCATGCGGAATTGCTGGAGCGCAAGGCGATGCTCGACGCCATCGCGAATGCGATCTCGCGCGAGGAATTCGAACTGCATTATCAGCCGGTACTGGCCACGCATTCGCGTGAACTGCACGGCGTCGAAGCGCTGATTCGCTGGCGCCATCAGACGCTCGGGCTGGTCATGCCCGATCGCTTCGTGCCGCTGGCCGAGCAGAGCGGGCTGATCGTCGCCATCGGTCATTGGATCATCGCCCAAAGCATCGGCGACATGGCGCGGTGGGATGCTCAGGGATTGCCGCCGGTGCGCCTCGCCATCAACTTGTCACCGGCACAATTCCGCGACCCGACCCTGGTCGATCACCTGGCTGCGGAACTGACCCGGCACGCCGTCGATGCGTCGCGCATCGAGCTGGAACTCACCGAAACGGTATTGATGGAAGAGCTTGATCAGGCGATCGCGATCATGGGGAGATTGCGTGATCTCGGCATCGGCCTCGCCATCGACGATTTCGGTACCGGCTATTCCTCGCTCGCCTACTTGAAGCGCTTTCCGGTGCAGAAACTCAAGATCGACAAGAGCTTCGTGCATGGCGTCGCCGAAGACGAGGACGCCGCCGCGATCTGCCGCGCGGTGATCGCGCTTGGCCACAACCTCGGTCTGCGTCTGGTGGCCGAGGGCGTGGAACGGCTTGAAGACCTGAACTGGCTGCAGCAACAGCGCTGCGACTACATCCAGGGCTACTTCATCACCGCAGCACTACCGATGCCGCAACTGCAACTTTGGGTCGGCGCTGACCTTCAGCGTTTGTCTACGGCTATCGCTGACGACAGCGTCGCCGCCCACTGATACGCAAAGCTCACAGCGCCAGAATGCCGAAGCAGGCGCCGTTCAACAGGGTCGCAATGCCCGCCGTGATCCAAAGCCCCATTGCGGTGTCCGATTTACCATGGTGTCGCAGGTACAAGCCCAGCGGCAGCGCAAACAGCCACTGACTCAGACCAAACACGGCCGCGACCATCAAGCCGAGAAACATGTTGCCTTCGGGCGAGGACTGGCCACCAATCACGCTCACCGTAAGCGCCAGAAGCACCACCATCGCGATGCAGCCGACGCCAAAGGCCACGCCGATCGCCCAATGGCCCCGGTTTGACGTAGCCGGTGGCGGCGTGGGCGGGTTCGGATAAGCGGGATCGGGCAAGCTCATGGCGTCGTCTCCATGGTTGGTGGTGGTGCAGGCGGCCACGCGCGCATGCTGCGCTCGCGCAGTCGTTCGAGCTGGGCGCGCCGGTCATCGCGATAGAAGATGTTGTAGGTGTCGAACGGGATCAGTTCGCCGTTCGGTTGGGCGATGTGCACACAGCTTTTCTTGACCGCACGCAGATCGAAACTCTGCGCGTCGATGAACTGCATGATGATGATGCGGAACACATCGCGATAACCGAGGCCCACGAGCGACTCGACGTTCGGCAAACAACACAACAGGTTCGACAGATGGTGTGCGCTCGCGTCCGGCGAGTTCGCGGTCGAGAACAATTTGAACACCTGCTCGCGCAACGCCGGATCGCGTTCGACGACGATCGAATTGCGGCCGCCTTCGATCAGCACCTTCGGATCGACATAACGCGTCAGCGGCACCAGCGCATCGCCCTGCTTCAAGGCATAGGCCATCGCCAGACAATCCGGATTGCACGGCACGGGCACCAGGTCTTCGGACGCGAACACGGGCGATTGCTCGAGGATGCGCCGGCGCACTTCGGTCAACGTCAACCGATGCTGCGCTGGATCGAACCCTTCCAGTCGACCCGCGGCCTGCACCGGCTGAAAGGTGACGCCGCGCACGCAGGGCCGTGATTTCGCGAAGTCGATGATCGCGCCGAGTTCGTCGTCGTTGACGCCGCGCATCACCGTCACCACCAGCGTCGTGGATAGGTCATGCGCTTCGAGTGCGTCGAGCGCGCGCATTCGGATATCACGCAGCTTTGCGCCGCGCAGCGTCGTCAGTGCCTCGTCGCGCAGCGAGTCGAATTGCAGATAGATCTCGAAGCCGGTCCGATACGCTGCGAGACGATTGACGAACGCCGGCTCGCGCGCGATGCGAATGCCATTGGTGTTCAGCATCAGATGCCGGATCGGGCGTGCGCGTGCCGCGTCCATGATCTCGAAAAACTGCGGATGCAAGGTCGGCTCGCCGCCGGAGAGCTGCACCACATCGGGCTCGCCCTCGGCCTTCACGATCGCGTCGAGCATCGCTTCGATCGTCGCCAGATCACGAAAGCCGGGGCGATGCGGTCCGGAGTCGGCGTAGCAGATCGGACAGCGCAGATTGCAGTGGTCGGTCAGCTCCACGAGCGCCAGACAGGCATGCTGCATATGCTCCGGACACAGACCGCAGTCATACGGGCAGCCGTAGCGCTGCGGCGTCGCAAAATGCCGCGGCAATTCCGGTGGCTTGATCCAGGTCTCGCGCGCGGCGCGATAGTAGGCGGCGTCATCGGCGATCAGAACGCGTTCGCGGCCGTGTTCCGGGCACCACTTCTCCAGATACACGCGTTCGTCCTGGATCAGGATCTTCGCTTCGACCCGCATCAGACAGGTCGTGCACACCGACACTGCGCTGTCGTAAAACAGATAGGGCCGCAGCTTGCTCACGTCGTTTTCTCCAGAGCCGTCCGCAGGATGCGCGGCATCGACCGCAGGTAATAGGCGATACCGGCCAGACACAGCCATTGCAGACCGGACAGCCCGAATGGATAGGCGAACGGTAGCGGCTTCAGCAACTCGATGGCGCAGCGGAAACCGAGATAACCGAGCATCAGCACACGGAAACGATCGCCGCGGGCCTGCAGTGGCGGTGCCAGCAATGCAATCACGCCCGCCCACGCCATCAGGAAACCGATCTCGTACAGCGCCGTCGGATGGCGCGCGATGCCATCGCCGAAATCCCGCGCCCAGGGCAGGGTCGATGGCAGCCCGGCGGTGTGGTCGCTGAGCCCGGTCAGATGGCAGCCGATGCGGCCGATGATCAGCGCGACGATGATCGGTGCGACAAAGGCATCGCCGGTCGACTCGCGCAGCGCCACCCGCCACTTCGCGATCTCGACCCCGACCACGCCGCCGAGCAATCCGCCAAGAATGGACTTGCCCTGCATCAGGGCCACGACATCGGGGAAATTCGCGAACGCGGTGTGCGGATCCTGCAACCACCACGACAGCCGGGCGCCGATCGCAGCACCGAGGATGGCGCCGGCGATCAGCGCCAGCCGTGTCGGCAGCGCGAGGACTGCGGTCGTCGGAAAGCGTCGGCGTTCGCGCACGAACAGCTGGAAGCCGACGGCATACGCCGCCAGCTCGAACACCGTATGCAGTTGCGCCGGCGTCAGGATCGACTCAAGGCATGGGTGGTGGTGGCGGTGCTGACGGCGGTGGTGCTGACGGCGGCATCACCGCAGGCCCAGCGGCGACAGCCGGCTTCTTGCCGCTGCGCGACCAGAAGAACAGGGCGATGACGGCGACGATGATCGCGCCGCCGAGCCAAGGCCGATAGAAGAACCAGGCCATGCCTATGGTCAGTCCCGACAAGGTCACCGAGATCAAGCCCGTCACCAAGCCGATACCCCAGCTGCCGATGGTGCCGAGCATCGGCAGAATGTCGAGCACGCGCGAGATCGGCGCGAACACCATCGACAGACCGATCCACATCATCACCGTGCCGCCGGCGCGCACCAGCCAGCTGATCATGCTGTTCTGCGACTGCGCGCCCTCGAACATTTTCGCGGCTTCGACCTGGCCGGATTCAACCAGCAGCACTTCGCGGCCATTGCTGGCGATGTAGCGATCGAGCGCACCATTGACCTGCCGCGCGACGATCGAATAGACCGCTTCCGGCTGGTACTGGTAGCGGATGCGAACGTCGCCAATTTCCGGGGTCTCCGGATTCGCGCCACGATACAGGCGACCATCGTCCTGACGGCGGAATTCGCCGAATTGCTCGGGCAGCGAAGCCGCGATGCTGGCGGGCAGGTCTTCCCATTGACCCACGGCTTCACGCGCTGCCGGAGCCAGCGGGTAGGCACCGAGATGCACCGATTCCGCGGCGAAGCTCTGCGACGACAGCGGCCAGTCGTCCGAATTTTCATGGCCAGCGGGATAGCGGAAATCGCTCGAGTCGATGGCGTCTTCCGACCAGCGTTCTTCATATTCGTAGGTGGTCACGGTTTCGCTGCCGCCACCGAGCTTCTTCTCTTCCTTGGACTGCTTGTCCTCTTTCCACTGGTACATCTCGACGACGCGCTTCAGTTGCAGCGCATCGACCGCGAGCGTGGTTTCGGTATCGGTGACATCGTCATCGGCCTTGACCTCACCGCTGACATGCAGCAACTTGTTTTCGTTTGCGGCATCGACCTGGTCCTGGGCGACATGCGACACCGCCCCGGCACCTTCGCTCAGGGCGCGCGCCTCGGCGATCGCGCGACCCTCGTTCCACCACAACAATGCGAACGAGCCGAGAAACATCGCGCCGCCGATCAAGGCACCGCTGAGCGAGTTGGTCAGGCGCTTGCCGAATCCCGTCGTCGTCGTTTCAGTAATGCGATTGCGTGCCATGCGAGCCCCCGGATGAGATGTCGATGGTGCGCGGATTTTGGGCCGTTACGCAAGCACCGCATTCACCCCGACATGCAGCTTGGCTAGTGCGTGTAGCGCAGCAGCAGCCGAAGGCTCCAGAACGGTTCATTGGCGAGCGCGCGACCGGGTCGGCGGATGTCGAGCGGGACATAAAGCACTTCGCCGCTCCACTGCCAGGCCGACGTCGACGCCCGTGTCACGCCGAGCGCGAGGTAGGGCCGGGTACCGGAACTGCTGAGCACGGTGCGGATACTGTAGGTGCGCTGTTCGGCGCGGATCTGCACCTCGGGCTCATAGCGGGCGACACCAAGCGTCGCGTGCCCGCGCCAGGCCGAATCGGCCGCACCGAAACCACTGGTCAGCTCGGCGCCGTAGTGGTTCAACGCGATGCGGTCACGCGATGGCTGCAGGCATGCGAACGGATTGAGCGCCGGATCGGTACTGGTGGCGATATCGGCCGGGCATGTCACGTCGCCGATCGCCGCGCCATGCTGGCCATGCATGCGTGCCGACAGCGACCAGTTCGCGCGGTCGATCACGCGACGCCCGAGCGCCAGCGAAAACAGATCTTGAGGTTTCGCGCCGTCGACTTCCAGCGGCGGCGCGTAGCCCAGTTCGAACACGAAATGCGCCGGCAATCCCAGCCACCAGCGCGCACGTCCGACGACGGGCGATTTATTCAGATCTTCCTGCTTGATGCCGCCGAGACCGACACGCTGCTCGGCGCTGCTCAAGTGCGGGATATGCCCGAGCTCGGCACTGAACTGCGAGTCGCCAGGGGCTAGTTCGGGGGTCGCGCCGAAGCCGGTCATCAAGGTGGCCGAGCCGACATAGGCCATGGCCCACGCGTCCGTTTGGGAGAACGGCACCTGCGAACGCGAGTCGTCCACGGCTTGCGCCGAGACGCCGCCGAAAGCAGTGCACAGCAACAGGCCGGCTGCGTGCCGTGTCATTCGCTGGACGCGCTGATCGCCGCCGGAATCAGCGAACGGCAATACGCGGCCATGCCCGTCGTCTGGCGCGAAATGGGAATCGTCGCGGTCAGGTTTTCAGCGGGAATGTTGTAGGTGACGGTCGCATTCGAGCAATCGGTGAAATTCACACTCATGGTGCCGACTTGGGTCGTCGTCACCGGCTTGCCGTTGTCGAACAGACCGCCACTGGTGACATACAACGGCAACACCGCAGGGTTGCCAGCATAGACGCCCGAGGCGGTCATCCAACGGTGTTCGGGCACCCCGACCTTGGGCGTGGGTACCAATGCCGATGGCGCTAGCGCTTTCTCGTAGGTGAACCAGGCCACGAACATGAAGTTCAGGTCAGGCAGCAGGTCGATCAGGAAACCCTGCCCGCCGGTCGCGGGGTTGAGCCATGACCCGCCGATGCCCTGATTGATCGCAAAGGCCGGTGCCGGTGCCGATTGCACACGCACCAACCCGTTCATGCTGGTGTTGATGTTGCCGCCCGGCGAGCTGTGGACTTCGCAAAAGTAGGGGACATCGCCGGCGGCGGTAAACGTGTGCGAAAACGTCCATGCCGACGATGACGCCGCATTGCCGAAGGATCCGTTGTCCGCTTTCACGTTGTGGAAGCCGCCGGTGTTGGTCCAGCGCACCGTGTCACCGACATTGATGGTGACGCTGTTGGGGGTGTAACGAAAGCTGCTGACCGCAACGTCGATCGTCGCGGCGTGCAACGCCGTTGCGCACAGCAGACCACCCAGAACGAGCGCGCGAAACACGAAGTTCATAACGATAACCCCCGGAAGATGGCCCGCAGTCGAAGCCGGGTGGAGACTAGCACTGCCCTAGACGGCCGACATGTCTGCTGCCGCACTCATCAAATCATCGTGCAGATGGATGTGCAAGCCGGGCGCGGCTGGGGCGAGCAGGGCGATCATGGCGCGCGCGACGTCGGCGCCGGCGATGGCGCGGTAGCGCGCCAGCGGCCCCTTCAACCACGGGCTGTAAAGCCGCGCGGCCTGTTGCGCGAGCCATTCGGCCGGCCGCGATTCCTCGCGGGCGCCGAGCAACTGCGCCGGACGCAATACGTCCACGCGCTTGAAGTCGAGCTGCACCAGATCACGCTCGGTCTGGCCCTTCACGCGCAGGTAGTACACGCCCGAGGCCGGATCGGCACCGACAGCGGAGACGAACAGGGCGTGCGTGGCCTCGAACGCCAGCGCGATGCGTGCAAAGCGCAGCACCAGATCATGGTCGATGGCATGGAACATCATCCTGGATCCGGCCTTGCGCAACGTGCTGCCAAGGCAACAGGCATAGGCATCGACGTGTTCCACACCGACTTCGCGCAACAGATTGATCATCGCCTCGTTGCTGCGCAACATCACATCGATCACCGGGTTGATCAGGTTCGGATGCGCGAATCCGATCGCACGCCGGGTTGGCGCCACGATGCGCCAACCGGATTTCTCGTCCATCAGCAGGCGCGCGAGAAACTCGACGCCGATCAGACCGGTACCACCGGCGAGCAAGACTGTTTTCATGACTCAACCCTTCGTATACACGTGGTCACCTTCGACACCGGGTTGCGCAGAATATCGCTTGTAGGTCCATTGATACTGTTCCGGCGCGACGCGCACGCAGGCTTCGATGCCGCGATGCAGGGCAGCGACCGCGGCGACGCGATCGTGACTGGCGATATCGGCATCGGCGGGCAGGAAGTGCAGATCGAATCCGGCACCCTTCGGCAGGCGGCGGGCAAAGCCGAACACCACTGGCGCACCGGTTTTCTCTGCCAGCCGCGACAGCAAGGTCATGGTCTTGCAGGGTAGGCCGAAGAACGGCGCGAACTCGCCTTCGCCGCCTTTGGCGCGCTGGTCGGGCAGGATGCCAAGGGTCATGCCCTGTTTCAGGCAACGCAGCAATTCGCGCACGCCAGCCGCATCGGCACGCACTTGCGTCGCGCCCAGTTTGCCGCGCGCATCGCGCAGCAGCGCTTCCCATTCCGCATGTTGCGGCACGCGATAGAGCAGGGCCATCGGCCCCTGCGCGCACAGCCACAGATTGAGCAACTCCCAGCAACCAAGATGCGGTGCGGCGACGATCACGCCACGACCCTGTGCGCGCGCCGAGTCAAAGTGTTCGCGACCATGCACGGCGCGGACCAAGCCGAGCGCTTGATCCGGCTTTGCGCCCCACACCGCCGCGAGTTCGGTCAGGTTCTTGCCGGTCTCGATCAACACCGAACGCACGAAAGCTTGACGATCCACGATGCCGAGTGCGGCACCGACCAGTTCGTGATTGCGCCCGGCCACACGCCATTCTCGCGTGTGCAGCGCCGCCGCCGCATAGCCGACCATCGCGCCGAGCCAATGCAACCAGGCCAGCGGCAGGTGGGCACCGATCCGCAACAGCCCGGCCAGCGCCCGCACCTTCAGCGGTGCCGAATTCAGTTCAGACACGACGATCGACACACGACTTCAAGGCTCATCCTGCGATCATCGCTGATCATTGCCAGCAAGCAAACCGGAGTCATCCCCGTGATCGCACTGATCCAGCGTGTCAGCGCCGCCCGTGTCGAAGTCGGCGGCAAGATCGTCGGCGAAATCACCCGTGGACTGGTCGCCTTCGTCGCGGTCGAACCCGACGACGGCGAAGCCCAGGTCGAACGCACCCTGATGCGGCTGCTCGGTTACCGCGTGTTCGAGGACGACGAAGGCAAGATGAACCGCTCGCTGCATGACA
>JAYUXS010000308.1:0-3778 GCA_043752845.1 Lysobacterales bacterium
CGAGTGCACGACCACGTCCTTCAAGAAGGCGGGCACCTTGCCCTCGACTATCTGGCGCGCCAGCCCCTCGACGATCGCGGTCTTGCCGACGCCCGCCTCACCCACAAACAGCGGGTTGTTCTTGCGTCGACGACAGAGAACCTGGATGGTGCGTTCGACTTCGTCGTGACGACCGATGAGCGGATCGATCTTGCCGATCTTGGCCTGTTCGTTGAGATTGACCGTGAACTCCGAAAGCGGATTGCCTTTCGGTTCATCGCTGGCCTCGGCGTCCTGCTTGGCGGCATCCGCCGCTTCGCCCGGCTTCGATTCGTGACCGATCTTGGCGATCTTGTGCGAGATGAAATTCACGACATCGAGTCGCGAAATCTCCTGCTGGTTCATGAAGTAGACGGCGTGCGAATCCTTCTCGCCAAAGATCGCGACCAGCACATTGCCGCCGGTGACCTCCGCACGTCCGCTCGACTGCACGTGATAGACGGCACGCTGCAGCACGCGCTGGAAGCCGAGCGTCGGCTGCGTGTCGCGGGCATCGCCGCTTGGCAACACCGGCACGGTCTCGTTGATGATGCTGCGGATGTCCGAGGCGAGTCGCTTGAAATCGGCGCCACAGGCGCGCAACACGCCGGCCGCGGACGGATTTTCCAGCAAGGCCAGCAGCAGGTGCTCGACGGTCATGAATTCATGCCGGCGTTCACGCGCGTCCTTGTAACACTGGGCCAGGGTTTGCTCGAGATCCTTGCTGAACATGATCGACTCCTCAGAGCTTTTCCATCGTGCACATCAACGGATGATGATGGCTGCGCGAAAACTCGTTGACGTGCGTAATCTTGGTTTCTGCCACTTCCCGTGTGAACACGCCGCAAACGCCCTTGCCGCGAGTGTGCACGTGAAGCATCACTTGTGTTGCCCGCGCCTGGTCCATGGCGAAAAACATTTGCAAAACCGAGACCACAAACTCCATCGGGGTGTAGTCGTCGTTCAAAAGTGCAACCTGGTACAGCGGCGGTTTCGCGACCTCTGGCCGCGTTTCCTCGACAATCGTGCCGTGTTCGTGATCCTGTTCGCGGTCGGGTGTAGTCGGTGACATGCGTGAATTCAGTGGTGGGGCTGCGAAGAGTATATGTCGCGCCCGATCCGGTTCCGTGCACGTGAACGCAACATGGCGCCCGCGCCGGCCTATTCAAGTGTGCGCCCAAGTGTGGGCAAGGGCTGGCGAGGACGCGCAATCCTTGTCAGGATCAAAGCAATCCGCATGAAAGGAAACAGCCAATGTCGAACTCTGGATGGATAGGTGCGGTAGTTTGCGCAGCGCTTTTTGCCACGCTCGGTAGCAGCGCCAACGCCGAGCCGAAAGGAGCGGTGACGATTTTCCAGTACATCGCGCCTAGCGGTGAAGTCGACCCGCCGCCACCCGGTTTTACCAATGAATACTTGATCGACCCGACCTTGGGCGAATTCGACGCGAATACGCCGCAGATTCAAATTTCGCTGCCGCTCGAGGCCAACCCCGTCGTGTTCAATCGCCTACGCGGAGAAACCCGGGCGAACGGCCATCTCTGGGTCGGCCGTGCGACCACGACCGACATCCCGAGCGTGATCACGGTGAGCGGTGGCTATCTCGCAGGCGCCCTCTACACGGCCAACGCCCAGTTCGCCATCCAGCCCTTCGGTGTTGGCACCCGGCTTGGGCGCGTGGATCAAGCCTTTGCGATCGACGATGTCGTCGAGCCGCTGCCGGCGCGGCCCGGCCCGGTAAGGTTTGCGGATACGCGTTCGGCCTGGATCAAGGCACCCGTCGCGGCAAAACAGGGGTTTGATCCAATCCGCGTTCTGGTGCCTTACACCACGGCGGCCCGAATCGCGGCGGGAGGCCAGGCGCAAATCACCGCCGTGGCGCAGGCGGCGATCGATGCCGGCAATCAGATTTTCATCAACAGCGGCGTGCCGCAAGTGCGCCTCGAGTTGTCCAGAACCATGGAAGCGAACTATCCAGACAATTATCCTGCCCAAGTGTTCTTGCCGGATATCCGTGATGATCCAGATGTCATCGCAACTCGCAACAGCACCTATTCGGATGTTGTCTTGACGATCGTGGAAAACATGGATTTTGGCGGGATTGCCTATGCCAATGTCGCGGCAAGCGTCGATCAAGAGGCCTCTGCTTTTGGACTTGTGCGTCGAGGCAATCTTGCGATTAATTCGTTCTCGCACGAAATTGGGCACATTCAGGGCATGGCGCATAGCTCCCAGTTTGATATCGGCTTGTTTCCTTGGGCGCATGCACATGTGGGCTTTGTTGAACCGCCCTTCGTGCAAGGGTTCGCGACGGTGATGGCGATCAGTCTCGGCAAGTGCGGCAGCTCGCCGCCTTGCTTTCATGTGCCGTATTTTTCCAACCCCACGCTCAGTTTTCCCGGCGCGCCGTTTTTGGGGCGTGCACTCGGCACCGTCGGCACCGAAGAAAACTATCGCGTGGCAGCGGACACGCTCGCGGTCGCGAACAGCTTTCGCGCGACGACCGTCTGCTGGTAGATGGCTTCGAATGAACGCACGCCACGTTTTGACGCTGTTGGTGGCGCTAGGCCTGTCTTCTTCTGTCGAAGCCGGCATTGCCGACAAGTCGGTCGTGGTATCGCCGAATCCGCTGGTCGTATCGGTCGGCGAGCCATTCACGCTTGCGGTTACGATCACCAATTCAGGCCCTGATCTCGAACGGTCTGCCGTCACGATTGGCCCATTGGTCGAGTTCGCGCTGCCTCTGAATGCTGATTGCTCGTATTCCCTCGTGCAACCCGATCCGAATCCAGGCTCGCCGCCCCAACCTTTCGCGTACTCGGTTGATTTTCTTACGGGCAACCTCGCGGCTGGCGCCTCGAAGACTTGCACATTCCGCTTTGTCGCTTTTGTTCCGCTCAGCGAAGTAGCTTTGGTAACGAGCACCACCAGCTTTTTGCAAAACACCGATCCGACGCCGGGCAACCCACCGTTGCTGTACACGGTGTATGCGCCCGGTACGGCCATTCCAACGCGATCGGCTTGGGCTCTCGGACTGTTGCTGATGCTGGTGATTTGCTTGGGTTGGCGGGCGTTGCGCGCTGAATGAGAGTTTGCGACTTCGCCAAGCTGCTGGTGTTCGGACTCGGCCTGTCCTCGTCGGTCGCAGCCGGCATTGCCGACAAGTCGGTAACCGTATCGCCGAATCCGCTGGTCGCATCGGTTGGCGAGCCGTTCACGCTTGCGGTCACCATCACCAATGCAGGCCCTGATCTCGAACGGTCTGCGGTCACGATCGGCCCATTTGTCGAGTTCGCGCTGCCTCTGAATTCGGATTGCGGATACGCCCTAATTCAGCCTGATCCGAACCCAGGCTCGCCACCACAACCATTCGCATATTCGGTTTCATTTCTTACGGGCAACCTCGGGGCCGGCGCGTCCAAAACTTGCACGTTTCGCCTCTTGGCTTTTGCTCCGCGTAGCGAAGTAGCTTTGGTAACGAGCACCACCAGTTTTTTGCAGAACACCGATCCGACACCGGGCAACCCGCCGTTGCTTTACACGGTATACGCGCCCGGCACGGCCATTCCAACGCGATCGGCTTGGGCGCTCGGGTTGTTGTTGGTGCTGGTGATCTGCTCGGGTTGGCGGGCGTTGCGTGCCGAATGAGCGCTTGCGACCTGAGCTAAACCGTCCAAGCGCGAATCCGCCCTCCGGGAGTTTGGGCTGAAGTGCCAATGCGCCGCTCGGCTAGAATGTGCGACCTGTCTACCCAGTCCCC
>JAYUXS010000309.1:0-3772 GCA_043752845.1 Lysobacterales bacterium
CGGTGGTGCTGAAGGTGTCGGTCGCGCAACCACTCGCGCCGTCGTGATCTCGATCACCGCCATCGTCATCGCCGACGTGGTCTTCAGTTTCTTTCTCAACCGATGAGTGCCGATCCGTCAACAACGCTGATCGATGTGCGTGGTCTCGAAGCGTTCTATGGGCGCCGGCGAATCCTGCACGGCGTTGATTTCAGTGTTGAGCGCGGCGAGATCAGCGTGATCATGGGTGGCTCGGGTTCCGGGAAGTCCACGCTGTTGCGGCACATCATCGGATTGCAGCGGCCGGCGGCAGGCAGCGTGAATATCCTTGGCGTCGACGTCGGTCGCGCCGGTGCACGCGAATTGCTGGCGGTACGGCGCCGACTCGGCGTGTCGTTCCAGGGTGGCGCGCTGATCACTTCGATGAGCGTCGGCGACAACGTTGCCCTGCCGCTGCGCGAGCACACGGAACTCGACGAGACCACGATCCGCATCATGTCGCGGCTGAAGCTCGAGTTCGTCAATCTCGGCGGCTTCCACGACCTGATGCCGTCGCAATTGTCCGGCGGCATGATCAAGCGTGCGGCGCTGGCACGCGCCATCGTCATGGATCCGGAACTGCTGTTCTTCGATGAACCGAGCGCTGGTCTGGATCCGGTCGTGTCGGCCGAACTCGACGAACTTATCCTGAAATTGCGCGATGCCTTGCGCATGAGCATCGTCGTGGTCACCCACGAGCTCGAATCCGCTTTCCGCATCGCCGACCGCATCACTGTGCTCGATCAGGGCGAGATCATCGCCACCGGCAATGCCGATGAAATGCGCGCGAGTCCGATCGAGCGTGTCCAGGATCTGTTCCATCGCCGCGCCCGCCATGTCGAGGTGAACGTGGACGAATATCTGCGGCGGCTGACCGACGAGGACGGCTGAGTTGCCAGACATCGCGAAAACTGCCTCGCGTCACGAACCTCTGCATGTGGTCTGCGTGTGATGGTGGCCGATTGATCCAATCCGAAGGTGATGAAGATGGCGAAGTCGGGGTATTTGTTGGCCACGATCAGTCTGGCTTTGCCCGCGCGTGCATCGACGGTGCCGCGTCAGGCGATGAAGTGCGCGTCCATTCCGACACGCTGGTCGCCGAGTCGATCACGGTCAACAAGTCGTTACGCTTTCTCGGTGGCTACGGCTATGCCGCCGGTTTCGCGAGCGGACATGGCATCACCGTGAATACGCCGGTGAGTGGCGATGTCGACGTGCGCATCAGCCGCTTGCGCCTGACCAATGCGCGTCTGCAAGTGCAACACGCCGGTAGCGGTCTCGCCACGATTTACGTCGTGGACAATCAGTTTCGTAGTGTCGGCGCGGTGGCTTCCGGAATCCGCATCCGCGGCGCGCCATCGGCCGGTCGTATTATCGCCTAAGCCTCGCACAACACGCTCGACGTCGCAGCGCCAACGTTGGCTGACGCCGCGATCGAGCTGGAGTTTGCAAGCACCGGCGCTCCCGGCAGCAGTTTCGCGAAACTGGACTTCAACGCGGTTCGCGCCACGGCCGATTCGGCCGGATGGGGCATCGTGCTGAATGCGATCGCCGGTACCGCGTCGAGCGCAATGGTCTCGAACAATCAGGTGTACGGCCGCTTTGCGCGCGGTGGCTTGATGCTGAGCGATGGTTTGTTATCGACCACACCGAGCACGCTGACTACGCAGGTCGTCAACAACGTGTTGTCGGCAAGAATCGGCGCGGAGGCGGCGTCGCGATTACGGGGCGACGCAATCGCAGTGGTGTTGCGACAACACCGCAACGGCGCAGGTCACGACCAAGCTGCAGAGCAATCTGGTTGCATACAACGATTACGGTTTGCGTTTCCAGGCCGGCGCGTTCGGTTTCAGTCGCATCGAGTACACGAATCTCGCGCAACGACTGGTCGCCGATCCGATGCTCGATGACCTGCGCCATCCGAATCTCCGCCCGGGCTCGCCGGCGATTGACGCTGGGCAGACTGTCGGCACCGGTGGCCCGACGGGTTCGGTCGATCTGGACGTCTATTACACGACGAATGCATTGAAACAGGTCGACGCCGATGGCCTGCGCCGGGTCAAAGGAGGCGGTCCGCTGCCGCTCGTGGACATCGGCGCATTCGAGCACGGCGACGCGTTCGCGCGTGAGGTCAATCCGCAGCCGACGCCGATGTTCTCGAGCATCCCGATCGAGAGCGCGAACATGCCGACCGCGAGCAACGCGGTGCTGCAGTCGACCCTGTATGCCGGCAGTCTGGGCACCGGCGCCGGTGATCCGATCGTGAGCACGTCGACGCCGATCGGTGTCTGGTGGTTCAGCGCGTTGTACCTGATTCGCGAAGATGACAAAGACATGCCCGGGCGCATCCGCTTCAATTTCTTCGCGCCATACCGAAGTCAGTCCGCCTGCGTGCACGCGGTACCCGCGGCCGAGAATCTGTCGTACACGCTGCTCGATCCAGCCATGCTGCACGACAGCTTCGGTCAGGAATCATTGTCGTCGCGGCAGTTGTTCTTGACCCATAACCAGGATCCGGGCGCACGACCGCGACCGCGGACAATCACTTCCTCGGCGTCGCGCTCACGTCCGGCAACTGGCGCGTGCATCACGTCGACAACATCGAGATCCCCGACGGCACCGACTTCAACCTGTACTCGGTGGCTGAAAATCCGAATGCCTTCGTGCTGACCGCGGACACGTACAGCAACATCTTCGCCCGTGAAATCGAGCTTGATCATGTGCTGCTGAACGACGTTCCGTGCGCACGCATGATGGTCACGCCGGTGCATGGCATTTGGGGAAACAGCGGCTTTGACATTTACTACAACATGGATCGCAAGCGTTGGCGCATCTATCGATTCGATGCGGCGACAGTCCGCGACGGGGCCGCCGCGCACATTCTCATCGATGCCAAGCAAACCGCACTCTGCCGCGACCTGCTCAGCGATGGCTTCGAGGACTGAAAGGCTCAGTCCTCGATTTCATCTCCCGGCCACGGATCGTCGCCGAGTTCGGCCGGCTTGCCCTGCGGCCGTTCGACCTTGAACCATTGCGCGTACAGCGCCGGCAGGAACAGCAGGGTAAGCGCCGTGGCGACGATCAGTCCGCCCATGATCGCGACCGCCATCGGTCCGAAGAAGGCGCTGCGGGTGAGCGGAATCATCGCCAGCACGGCGGCGAGCGCGGTCAGGACGATGGGTCGGAAGCGACGGATGGTCGAACCGATGACCGCGTCCCACGGGTTGTGACCTTCGGCAATATCGGTATCGATCTGATCGACCAGAATCACCGAATTGCGCATGATCATGCCGGAGAGCGCGATCGTGCCAAGCATCGCCACGAACCCGAACGGCGTGTTGAACACGAGCAGGAACAACACGACGCCGATCATTCCGAGCGGCGCGGTCAGGAATACCAATGCCGTGCGCGAAAAGCTCTTGAGTTGCAGCATCAGCAGGGTCAGTACCACCAGTATGAACAACGGCACGCCGGCATTCACCGACTGTTGGCCACGCGCGCTGTCTTCAACCGTGCCGCCGAGTTCAAGCAGGTAGCCAGGAGGCAGATCGGCACGCAGTTTCGCCAGTTCGATATTCACGGCTGCCGTTACTGTCGGCGGTTGGATCGCGCCATAGACATCGCCACGCACGGTCACCGCGGGCAGACGGTTGCGGCGCCAGATGATGCCTTCTTCGAGGCCGTATTCGATGGTCGCGATCTGCGCCAGCGATACCGACTTTCCAGACTCCGTCGGGATGGCCAGCGAGTCGAG
>JAYUXS010000310.1:0-8669 GCA_043752845.1 Lysobacterales bacterium
GATGCTGCTGGCCTCAGTGATGCTGATCGGCAACTTCGTCGGCTACACCATCGGCCTCGACTACACGACCCCGGCAAACGCGCAGTTGCTGATCCAGGCGGCACCGCTGTTGATGTCGATCGGCGGCATCGTCGTCTTTGGCGAACGCTTCAATGCACTGCAATGGAGCGGCGTCGCTGCGGTGGCGATCGGACTGACCCTGTTCGCTGCTGACCAGTCGCAGCACTCGTCGGTGCCGCGTGACCGCTACCTGCTCGGTGCGGCGATCGTGCTGACTGCAGCCGTGCTCTGGGCGGTGTATGCGCTGGCTCAGAAACAGCTGCTGCAGCACCTCGGCTCCGGTGCGGTGATGATGCTGATCTACGCGATCGCGGCGGTGTTGATGACCCCGCTGGCTTCACCGTCGCAACTGCTCGGCCTCGATCGCCTGCACACACTCGCGCTCGGTTACTGCCTGATCAATACCGTCGCCGCCTACGGTGCATTCGCCGAGGCGCTGGTGCATTGGGAAGCATCACGCGTCGGCGTCGTGCTGGCCCTCACGCCGTTGCTCACCGTGGTCTCGGTCGAAGTCGCACATCGCCTGAATCCCGACCTGGTGCCACCCGAAACCATCACCACGCTCGGTTATGTCGGTGCGGCCGTGGTCGTGATCGGTTCGGCGGTTGCTAGCCTGTCGCGGAAGGCACCCTCAGTGCTGGCAGACACGACAGTAAAAACTTGATCGCTGCGCATCGCGGCGCGCCGTGATCGTGGTGCCGCACTGCTTGCAGGCCGCACCGGAGCGGCCGTAGACGAACAGTTCCTGCTCGAAGTAACCGGGTTCGCCATCCGGCTGCAGGAAATCGCGCAAGGTGGTGCCGCCGCGTTCGATCGCATGCGCGAGGATTTCGCGGATGGCCATGGCCAGCGCCGCATACTCGCGGCGCGTCACCTTGCCCGCCGCGCGCATCGGTCGCACGCCGGCGGCGAACAAGGCTTCTGCAACGTAGATGTTGCCGACGCCGACAACGATGCGCTGGTCCATCAGGAACGCTTTGACGGGCGCCGAGCGACCACGACTGCGCACGAACAGATAATCGCCGTCGAAGTCGTCGCCCAGGGGTTCGGGCCCAAGTTCGCGCAGCAGTTCGTGCGTGGTGCCGGCATCCTGCCAGAGCAAGCAGCCAAAGCGGCGCGGGTCGTTGAAGCGCAACAGTTGCTGGTTATCGAGCATGATGTCGACATGGTCATGCGCACGCACGGGTACATCCGTGGCGAGCACGCGCAGCGAACCGGACATGCCGAGATGGATCAATGCCGCGCCAACTTCGGTATGCAGCAGCAGATATTTCGCACGCCGTGTGACCGCAGTCACGCGCTGACCGGTGAACACGCTGCTGATCTCGCCCGGAATCGGCCAGCGCAAGTCGGGCCGGCGCAAGGTCACGCGCGCAACGCGGCGACCTTCAACATGCGGCGCGATGCCACGCCGCGTGGTTTCGACTTCGGGAAGCTCGGGCATGCCGGCATGGTATCGACAGCGCTTGCCGAAAACGGCAATCGGCGCGACATTCGCAGGCATGCTCCGGACGCTGGCGATCATGTTGTTGTTGGTTTGCGCGACAACGGTCGTGCGGGCCGAGATCGGCACGAACCGGGTTCGGCTCGACACACTGGATGTTTACCGCGGCATGCCGGCGAATTCAGTGCGTGCGGTGCTGGTCGATCAGGATGGCTTTGTCTGGGTGGGTACGCAGGACGGACTCGCGCGACACGATGGCAGCCACATCGATATCTGGCGGCATCGCAGCGACGATTCGGACTCGCTCGGGGAAAGCCACGTCATCGCGCTCGCCGAGGACGCTGCAGGCAATCTTTATGCCGCACATCCGACCGCCGGCATCAGCGTGCTCGATCGCAGTCGCCATCTGATCACGCATTGGCGCGCAAGCACACACGGCCTCGTTTCCGATCGACTCGCCAGTCTGGTGCGCGCCGGCGACGACCGTTTATGGGCGATGTTCCAGAATGGCGAAGTTCAGTTGCTCGACCTCGCACAACAGCGCGCCGTCAGCCTGCCGGAAATGGATCCGCATGACCTCGGCGCGGTACGCGCGATCGGTGCCGGCACGGCGGCGGGTCTGTGGTTGGCGTCGGAGACCGGGCTGTGGCGGTTCGAGATTGGCCGGCCGAGACTGGTGCGCGAAACACGCCTCGGCCCGGTCACGACGACGCAGACGCGGGTGCTGCTCGAAGACGGCTCGGGTACGTTGTGGGTCGGTGCCGGCGATGGCCTGTGGCGGCTCGCGCTCGACGGCATCAGCAAGGTTGAGCTGCCCTTTGCCACGCCGGAAGATGCGGATCGGCCGGAAGTCGAAAGTCTGTTGCTCGATCAGAATTCGCGGGTGTGGATCGGTACGCGACGCGGCGCCTTCATCTACGACCGTGCGCGCCAGCAGGTCGTCGAACGGCTGGATCACGACCCGGCCGATCGCCAGAGTCTCGGTAGCAGCCGCGTCACCACCCTTGCGCAAGGCGCTGACGGCGTTGTCTGGATCGGTACCTGGATTGGCGGGCTGTCCTCGCATGATCCGAACGCCGCGTCCTTGCGTACCTTGCGCCGTCGGCGCAACGACGCCGAGTCGCTGCCGGCCGATCCTGTCGTCGCGATCGTTTCCGGTAACGAGGGCAGCCTGTGGCTGGCGATGGGCGAATCGGCCGGGCTGGTGCGCGTCGACGCGCTTGGGCGCGTGCGCGAACGCCATGTCTATCGCAGCGACGCGAGCAGCGGGCTGAGCAGCGATTACCTGCTGAGCCTGGCGCGCGACCGGGACGGAAAAATCTGGATCGGCAGCGGCGATCGTGGCCTCGACCGACTCGATCCCGCAACCGGTGTGATCGAGCGTTTCGGGTCCGCCGGCAGCGGCTTTCCCGGCACGGCGGTGCGCGCCCTGCTGGTGACGAAGGCCGGCGATCTGGTCGTCGGTACGCTGGGCGAAGGCTTGATCGAGCGCTGCGCCAGTTGTACGCATTTCGTGCAGCATCGGGAAGGCGAAGCGGCTGGGCGCCTGCCCGACGATCGCGTGACCGCGCTCGCTGAATCCGCGCAAGGCCGGTTGTGGATCGGCACGCGTGGGCACGGCCTGGTGCTGCGCGAGCGTGGCGACGACCGCTTCCGCAGCGCCGCCATCGATTTTCCGGACGCGGCCAGCCTCAGCATCAGCGACCTGGTCGAAAGCGCTGACGGCACACTGTGGATCGCGACCTATGGCCGCGGCGTCATCCGCGTCAAACCCGGTGCCAAGGAGCCGTGGCCGACTGAGCGCTTCGACGCGGTGCGCGGGCTTTCGGCCGACCATGCCTCAGCGCTGGGTTTTGACGCCGTAGGCGACCTGTGGGTGGCGACCGCGCGCGGGCTCGATCGCATCCAGTTGCCCGAGGGGCGCATTCGCGCCTTCGGTCCGCATGCCGGTGCCCTCGCCAGTGGTTACTTTCTCGGCGCCATGGCGCTGACCGGTGCCGGTGAAATCGCCGCGGGCGGCATGGAAGGCCTGAGCCTGGTCGATCCGAAATTGATCAGCGAACCGCGCCACGCGCCGCAGCCGCGCCTGATCGACTTCTCTATTTTCAACCGGCGGCTCGTGCCCAAGCCTGGATCGGCACTGAAGTTCGGTGCCGACGGCGTCGCCGAACTGCGCCTTGGCCATCGCGACGAAATGCTTGGTATCGAATTCGCCGTGCCGAGTTTCGGTGCCAGCGAACGACCGCGGCTCGCCTATCAACTGGAAGGCTACGACCGCGACTGGATTCGTGCGGCTGATGACCAGCGGCTCGCGACCTACACTCGACTACCAGCCGGCGACTACGTGTTCCGGGTGCGCGTCATGGGTGACGACGTTCGCGATGAGGTCGCCAAGGAGGCGCGCGCACGCATTGGCGTCGCGCCAGCGCCGTGGGCAACGCGCAGTGCCTTTGCCGCCTATTTGCTCACCGCTGCGGTTTTGATCGCGCTGGTGATCCTGCGCTGGCGCGCGCGTCAGCTGGATCGTGCGGAAGCCGAGCGCGTGCTGGTCGACAAGGAGCGGCGCCTGCACGCCGCGCTATGGGGCAGCGGTGCCGAGTTGTGGGAGCTCGACATCAGCACGCAACGCATCAGTCGCGAAAATCGCCTGAACGGGCTCAGAATCAACGACGCACCGAACGCCATCACTCTCGGTGCCTATCTGCCCTATGTGCACGTCGATGACCGGGCGATCGTCGGCAGCGCCGTCAAGCGCATGGTCTCCGGCGAAACCGGCACCTTCAGCATGGCCTATCGTTCCGAGTCGCGCGACGGCGATTGGGTGTGGTTGCTGTCGCGCGGCCAGGCCGTGGAAAGCGACGCCAACGGACGCGCCAAGCGCTTTGTCGGCACCACCCAGGACATCAGCGATCTCAAGCGCAGCGAAGACGCACTGCGCAAGATGACCGAGGATCTTGAAGCGCGTGTCGAGCGCCGCACTGCGGAATTGAGCCGCGCCAACGGCAGTCTGCAATCGTCGCTCACGCGCATCCAGGACATGCAGAAGCAGCTCGTCGAATCGGAAAAGATGGCTTCGCTCGGCCAGCTCGTGGCCGGTGTTGCGCACGAGATCAATACCCCGATCGGCGTCGCCGTGACCGCCGCATCCTTCCTGCGCGAAGAGGCGCGCAAACTGCAGCGTGCGCACCGCGACAAGACCATGACCGCGAGCATGCTCGAACAATTCGAATCGCAGATCATCCAGGGCTCGGAGATGATCCTCGCCAATCTCGAGCGCGGCATCCAGATCGTGCGCAGCTTCAAGCAGGTCGCTGTGGATACCGCTTCGGAAGCGGCGCGCGAAATCGACCTCGCCGAGTATTTCGACGAGATCCTGCTCGCCTTGCATCCGCGTCTGCGCAAGACCGCGCATGCGGTTTCGGTGCAGGTGCCGGATCCAATATGCATCACCACTTATCCGGTCGCGATTTACCAGATCGTGACCAATCTGGTGATCAATTCCATCATTCACGGCTTCGAGTCGATCGAAGCCGGACACATCACCATCACCGCGCGCATCGACGGGGCCGATGTCGAGATCGACTACCGCGACGACGGTTGCGGCATGAGCGACGACGTGCGCGGGCGCGTCTTCCAACCGTTCTTCACGACCAAGCGTGGTCAGGGTGGCAGCGGGCTCGGCATGCACATCGTGTTCAACCTGGTAACGCAGCTGCTGCAGGGCGTCATCCGCTGCGAATCGACCGCAGGCGCGGGTACGCGTTTTCTGATCCGCTTTCCGCGCGTGAACGTGCGCCCCGAGCCGCGGACGTAGGCGTCAGGGGCAGAAAAAGCAAAACCCGCCGAGTGGCGGGTTTTGTCTGGATCAGGTGAGCACGAAGGCTTACTTGATCTTGGCTTCCTTGTACGGCACGTGCTTGCGTACAACCGGGTCGTACTTGCTCATCTCGAGCTTTTCCGGCTTGGTCTTCTTGTTCTTGTCGGTGGTGTAGAAGTGACCGGTGCCGGCGGTGGAAATCATGCGGATTTTGTCGCGCTTGCTTGCCATGGTTCAGTCCTCCTCAAACCTTTTCGCCACGTGCGCGCAGTTCTGCGAGCACGGCGTCGATGCCGTTCTTGTCGATGGTGCGCAGCGCATTCGCAGACACCTTGAGCTTCACCCAACGGTTCTCGGTAGCGACCCAGAAGCGGCGCTCATGCAGGTTTGGCAACCAGCGACGACGGGTTTTGTTGTTTGCGTGGGAAACATTGTTTCCGGTAAGCACGCCCTTACCAGTGACTTGGCAGACATTCGCCATTACACACCTCGTTTACGGCATCACGCCCATGGCCTGGACGATATCGGCCCCGAACTGCAAGCAGTCGCACGGTCTCGGGAAAGGTTGGTCTTGCGAGGCGGCCCCGTGCGGCCGGCCTGCCGGGAACGCCGGCACCAAAGGGGCGCGCTTTATACCGGACTACGCAGGCTATGGCAAACCAGACAAGGGTTTAGGGTTTGATTTCGGCCGCGTTCTGACGTAGCCAGGCGGCGAAAACGTCCTGGGCGATTTCCCCAGCCGCGACCTTCAGCATGGTCAAGACGGCGTCGACGTCACTGCCGACATGTGTAAACCCATGCAGTTCGAGAAAGAGCCGCGCCAGCACCCAGGCGGTACGTTTGTTGCCGTCGATGAACGGATGATTGCGCGCGACACCGAAGGCGTATGCGGCTGCCAGATCGAACACGCTGGGCTCGCCGTAGTTGGCAAGCTGCTGCGGTTTGGCCAGGGCCGAGTCCAGTAGCCCGGCTTCACGCAGTCCGCTGCCGCCGCCATGCTCGGCCAGTTGTTCGTCGTGAATCGTGAGCACGGCGACGCGCTCGATCCACGTGTACACCGGGTTCATTTCGCAAGTTCGCGCAGTATCGCCCGATCCTTGCGCATGATGCGCCGCGCGACTTCCATCTGGGCGTCGAGCTGCTCGTTGTAGGGCTTCAGCACCAAGCCATCCGGCGTGCGCGACACGAACAACTTGTCGCCTTGCTGGACATTCAGGAGTTGCAGCAGTTCTTTCGGCAACACCACGCCACTGGAATTGCCGATGGCGCGGATGGTGAGGGCTTCGACGGGCATGGCGGCGACTCCGTTATAACGTGGGTGGCCACAATAACACGACCCAGCCCATCCGCTGGCAAGGCCGGCAGCGGCTTCTTCGGTGTCGGCATGTGTGCTGCGGCTAGAATCGCCGCCCCTCACGGAGCGCGCCGATGGCCGAGCATTTTTCCCTGCGATTGAAACGTGCGCACATGCTCGCGCCGAGCGTACGTCAGCTCGCATTCGAGCGCGCTGACGGGGCCGAACTCGCGTTCATCCCCGGGCAGTTCCTGCAAGTGCATTTCCATTACGACGATGGCCGTGCGACGAAGCGCAGCTATTCCGTCGCGACCGTGGCCGGTGATGCGCAGAACCCCGAGGGTCTGATCGAGATCGCCGTGTCCTACGTCGATGGCGGTGCCGCGACGAAATTGCTTTCGGCCTTGCAGCCGGGCGAGGAAGTCACGGCCAGTGGGCCCTATGGGCGCTTCTGCTTGCAGGACGCCGATGCCAATACGCGTTATCTGCTGATCGCGACCGGCACCGGCGTCACGCCCTATCGAGCCATGCTGCCGCGCCTGCGCGAACTGGCGCAGACCCGCGGCATCGAAACCATCCTGTTGTATGGCGCGCGCAATGCTGGCGAGCTGCTGTACGGCGATGAATTCGAAGCCTTCGCCGCTGACGTGCCGCAGTTCCGCTTCGTGCCCTGCCTGTCGCGCGAGATGCGCGCGCCGGCGCGCGGCAACGAACGCTCCGGCCACGTCCAGCAGGCCCTGGCCGAGTTCGCACCGAACCCGAGCAGCGACATCGCCTATCTCTGCGGCAACCCGAACATGGTCGACGCCTGCTTCGAGGCGCTCAAGGGTTACGCCCTGCCGATCCCGATGATCCGCCGCGAGAAGTACATAAGTTCAAAGTGAAGCGACTTCTTCGAAGCCATTCCCGAAAATCTTGTCTGGCGGTGGCAGCGCGCCGACAAAGACAACGCCGGCCATGTTGAAGCCGGGGCCGTGGAATCCACAGTAGTACGGAAACGTTCCGGCATTGGGGAAGACAACGCTTGCGTTGGATCCGGTGTTCGTGGGTTGGATCGGTCCACTGTTGTCCGGGGTCCCGACGCCACCGGAAACGGTTCCGCCCTGCAGTGGGTGACTGGAAAACGCGCCGTTGAAACTGACCTCGACGCCCACGTCCACGCGCATGCAACGTGGAGAATAGTTGAGCCCGAAGATGCCACCGAAGGCAACGATGACCGTTGCCTGCCCGGTCATGTCCTGGGCCAGTTCCGGATCGCAACCATTGACGACCTGGGCATGCACATTTGCGGCGCAGGTGAGAAGCATCAACAAGCAGGCGAAGACGAAGCGGATGATCATGATCGATACCTCGTGGTGACGCGTGGAGGATGACGAGCTTACCTCGCTGCGACTGACACCCGTCACTCACCTATTGGCAGGGCAATCGCCTAGCATGCGCCCCGTCCCCAAGGAGGACTTACATGAGCAAGGCGTTTTGGGTGGTTACAGCGGTGTTGTCAGGCGCGATCACGACGATCGATGCGCAAGCGACTGATCGCACGATCGGTTCGATCAAGTTTTCGCAGTGTGATCTCAAGAGCCCGGCATTGGCCGACGTGGTCGGTGCGCAATGCGCGACCTTGCAGGTGCCGGAAAATCCGGATGAACCGAACGGGCGCATGATTCCGTTGCGCATCGGCTTGGTGCCGGCACAAGACGCCGAGCCCGAGCCCGATCCAGTGTTCTTTCTGGCGGGCGGGCCAGGCCAATCGGCGCTCGAGAGTTATCCGACCATCGCCACCGGCTTCGAACGCATGCGCGAAAAGCGCCACATCGTGTTGATCGACCAGCGCGGCACCGGTGGATCGAACAAGTTGGTGTGCAAGGGCGGCGACGACGAGAGCAGCTTCGCGGCCGAAGAAGCGGACGCCGGCGCCCAACGCGGCTTCGCCGAAAAATGCGCCAAGGAACTGGCGAGCAAGGCCGACCCGCGTTTCTACACCACGAGCGTGGCAGTGCGCGACTTCGATGCCGTGCGAAAGGCACTCGGTGCCGAACAGGTGAATGTCGTCG
>JAYUXS010000311.1:0-3760 GCA_043752845.1 Lysobacterales bacterium
CAGTTCGTGGCAGCTGGCGTAGCGGTCGGCCGGTTCCTTGGCGACCATCTTCGACAGGATGCGCGACAGTTCGGAATCGACATCGGCATTCAACTGGCGCACGTCCGGCACTTCCGCCTTGACCACTTCCAGCAGCAGGCCGAGCGGCGATTCATCGGTGAACGGCATGCGTCCGGTCAGCAATTCGAACAACACGATGCCAAGCGAGAACACGTCGGAGCGCAGGTCGACCGGCTTGCCGAGGCAGACTTCCGGCGACAGGTACCCCGGCGTGCCGACGAACTCGCCGGTGCTGGTCAGCTTCTTCGAAAAATCCTGCTGCGCAAGCGCAATGCCGAAGTCTGCAATCTTGATCGCACCGCGCGTTGTGAGCATCAGGTTGGCGGGCTTGATATCGCGATGTACCACGCCTTTGTCATGCGCCGTCGCGAGGCCGATGGCCGTCTGGTGGATCACCTTCGCGGATTGCGCTGGCGTCATCTTGCCTTCGCGCTTGAGAAAGGACGAGAGCGATTCGCCTTCAACGAACTCCATGGCGAAGAACGGCTGGCCGTCTTCCTCGCCGATGAAATAGATCTGGATGATGTGGGCGTCGTTCAATTGCGCCATCGCGCGCGCTTCGCGCAGGAAGCGCTCCTTGACCGACTCGTCGTGCGACAGCGATTCGGACAGCGTCTTGATCGCGACGTAGCGATTCAATGCCGGCTCGAAACCCTTGTACACGACACCCATGCCGCCGCGACCGAGTTCGCAGACCACATCGTAATGACCAATCTTGTTTCTCATCTCACTCTCCCCATTGGGTCATTCGGGGAAACGCGCGCTGGCGCCATTTCATGTCACCGAAAGTGAACGGAGAATATCACTCGATTCTGAACGGTTGCCGAGCCGATGCGCATTGCCGCGATGCGCCGATGAGCGGTCGGAATCCGTGCATTGGCGGATAGACTCGAACCTGCACTGGAGACCCTGCGATGAAACGACGCCAACTGATCGCCGCGACCAGTGCTGTTTTGCTCACCGCATGTGCACCCACGCCGCAGGGCGCGACATCCGCCGGAGCGTCGCGCTTCCAGTGGAAGATGGTGACGTCGTGGCCACCGGGTTTTCCTGTTCTGCACAGCGCCCTTGAACGACTGACCAGCATGTTGCGCGTGGCCAGCGGCGGGCGTCTGAATGTCAAAGTCTTTGCCGGCAACGAGTTGGTGCCGCCATTCGAGGTATTCGATGCGGTGTCGCGCGGCACTGCGGAAATGGGCCATAGCGCTGCCTACTATTGGAAGGGCAAGGCTGATGCGGCGCCATTTTTCTGTTCGGTGCCATTTGGCTTCAACGCGCAGGAGATGAACGGCTGGCTCTATCACGGCGGTGGTCTTGAACTGTGGCGCGAGTTGTACGACAGGTTCGACCTGCGGCCGTTTCCGTGTGGCAATACCGGCGTGCAGATGGCCGGGTGGTTCAATCGCGAGATCACGTCAGTCGAGGATTTGCAGGGACTGAAAATGCGCATTCCCGGCCTTGGCGGCGATGTGATGGCGCGTCTTGGCGTTATGCCCGTGAACATTCCGGGTGGGGAAATATTCACCTCGTTGCAACAAGGCGAGATCGACGCCGCGGACTGGGTCGGACCATTCAACGATCTCGCGTTCGGGCTCTATCGGGCTGCGAAGTACTGTTATTACCCGGGCTGGCAGGAGCCTGGTCCAACGCTCGAATGCATCATCAACAAACAGGCGTGGGCGGCGTTGCCGGAAGACCTTCAGGCGATCGTTGACGCGTGTTGCCGTGCCATCAACGACGACATACTCGCCGAATACACAACGCGCAATCAGGAAGCGTTGAAGCAGTTGGTGGAAACGCACAAGGTCGAGTTCCGGCGCCTGCCTGATCCGGTGCTCGCCGCGCTGCGCGAGCAATCCGAGTTGACGTTGAAAGAATGGGCAGCGAAGGACGCGTTCACCCAGCGCGTTTACGACAACTTCATGGCCTATCGCGATCAGGTGCGCGCCTGGTCGGCCGTTTCCGAAGTCGCGTTCTATCAAGCACGGAATTGAAATCGCTGCACACGCGGAGTGTGAACAAGTTCACAAAAACCTAACGGTTCGCGATTTGTTGCAAAGCAGCGTGCTTAGTTGTCATCGATCCGTATAGTCCGCCGGCCCGCTGAATTCAGCTGGGCGGGGCGATGGCTTCAGGGGTGCAGCATCGCGCGACTCTAAGGTTCCTACCTAACGCCGGAGCAAAATCGGCACGGAGAACTGCGGTCAGCGCGAACGGCGTTTCGGGAGAACCATCGGGGAGACAAAATAATTCATTCCTTGAAGGGGAATCGTACAGATGGGTCATCTCACGCATCAGCCTGTAGCTCGTGGCCTCACCGCCGTCTCGTCGCTCGCACTCGCCATTGCCTTCGGCACCGCGTCCGCAGCGCAACGCCCGGACCTGCACCTGCAGGACGTGCAATCGATCAATCAGCAATATGCCAAAGTCGCTGCTGCGCTCGGCGGCAACGAACATGCTGAAGGCCGTCATGCCGAAATGCTCGGTCTGGACGCTTCTTCGGCGCTGCAAGTGCTGGAAAAATCGATCGACGCCGACGGCACCACGCACTACCGCTATCAGCAGATGTTCCGTGGTGTACCCGTCTTCGGGGAACATGTGGTGGTGTCCGAGGGCAAGAGCGGCGCTGTCCGCAACCTGTTCGGTCGCGCCGTGCACGGACTTGAGCGTGAACTGTTCATCGGTTCGAAAATGCTGCTCGACGAAGCGAGCGCGTTGCAGCTCGGCAAGCGTGCCGCACTTGGCAAGAAGCTCGCGGGTGCAATCATCCAGCGCGAGAAGTCGCAGCGCGTCGTGTTCATCGACGACGCCGATGTTGCCCACATGGCGTTCCACACCGAAGTGCTTTCCGACAAGGCCGGCGGTGGCGATCCGAGCCGCATGTTCACGATCATCGACGCGCAGAACGGCAAGATCCTGAAGCAGTGGGAAGGCCTGACCCACGCCCTGGTCGGTACCGGCCCCGGCGGCAACACCAAAACCGGTCAATATGAGTGGGGTTCAGGTGGCCGTTATGGCTTCCTCGACGTGACCCAGAGCAGCACAACCTGCACGATGAACAACACCAGCGTCAAGACCGTCAATCTCAATGGCGGGACGAGCGGCTCGACGGCTTTCGCTTACACCTGCCCGCGCAACACGGTCAAGGCAATCAACGGCGCGTTCTCACCGTTGAACGATGCGCATTATTTTGGTGGCGTGACGAATTCGATGTACCAGTTGTACCTCGGACGCAACCCCCTGACGTTCCAGTTGCTCGTCAAGGTGCACTACAGCACCAGCTACGAAAATGCGTTCTGGAATGGATCCGAAATGACCTTTGGCGACGGTGCCACCACGTTTCATCCGTTGGTCAGCCTCGACGTCATGTCCCACGAAGTATCCCATGGGTTCACCGAACAGAATTCGAACCTGACCTACTCTGGTCAGTCGGGCGGCATCAACGAGGCCTATTCGGATATCGCTGGCGAAGCCGCCGAGTATTTCTGGAAGGGCAGCAACGACTTCCTGGTCGGCCCTGAAATCTTCAAGGCCAGCGGCGCGCTGCGTTACATGAGCAATCCGCCACAGGACGGTCGCTCGATCGACAATGCCGCGAACTTCACCAGTTCGATGGACGTGCACTGTTCGTCGACGAGCCAGCTGCGCCGGCTTGGCCGGTTTGGGCTACGCCGTTGGTCAACACGCCGCCGCCAGTCGG
>JAYUXS010000312.1:0-18399 GCA_043752845.1 Lysobacterales bacterium
AGCATCTCCTGGGCATTGACCTTGATCACAGCCTGCAGGTCGGTCGTCCAGTACACCGGCGCCTGGTTGCCAGCTTCCGCGGCGACCGCCTGCAGGCGCGCGATCTGTGCGCTGTAACTCGCCGTCACGTAATCGCCGAGCATCCGCAGCAAGGCGTGGTCGCCGGCGTGCGCGAGGTCTTCCAGCCGCGCCGCAGCCGATTGCAGTCGCATCTCGGGGGTTCCGGCGAACAGGTCGTCTTCGAAGCGGCCGAGGAAGTCGACGAGGAAATAGTTGAAGTTCTTCATCGCCGCGTGTTTTCCAGGCGGCGTGAACGGTCGCTCGACATCACGCAAATGACCCACGCTCGTCGGCAAGTGCAAGATCCAGGCTTGCGGATCCATGATGCGCGTCAGCGCGCCGAAGGTGCCGTCTTCGCCACGATCATCCGGCGCCACGAACGGCGGCAGCTGCGACAGATCCTGGGCGAACGGTGTGAACGGCGTCGACACCATCGACGCGGCGCGGTCGGGGCCGACCCAGACCTTGCCCGACTCGATCAGCCGCAGATACCGCGCGCGATCGTGATTGAGATCATGGCTGCTGTTCGGGTCGAGCAGGAACATCCAGTCGCTGGTCACCGAACCGCTGTGGCCGCGATGCCCGTTCATGGTCGCGGCAATACGCGCCTGCGGGACGAAATTCGGCAAGCGCGACGGCGCGATGCGGCGCCATTGTTCGCGCGTCGGCAGCAAATGCCCGGCATGGTCGAAGACCTTGCCGATCGGCGCACCGCAGAGATCGAGATGCCATTGCAGCAGGTCGAAATCGGCATCGAGACCGCTGTTCATCGCGGCTCCGGTGTCGGTGTAGAAACGCACCGTGGTCATTTCGTGCGCCTGAATCTCGATGCCGTTCTGCAGCTGCGGATGCAGTTTCAGCGGCAATACGAAATCGTCGTCGCCGAACAGGATTCGATTGCCGGCGCCAAGCAGCAGCGCGAGGTTCCAGCCGCGGCCGGGGCCGATGCGCGGCTTGCCATCACGGGTCCGACCGATCAGGCCGTCGATGACAGCGCGATGCTCAGGCAGTGCCTCGTTCAAGGTGTGATGTGCGCGCTGCCAGGCGTCGGCATCAATGTGACGCACGCTGCCACCGATGCGTTCTCCGTATTCCTGCAGCAAGCGCGCCTGCGCCGCACGCGCTTCGTTTGCGCGCGAGTCATCGACAACCGTCAACGCCTGTGCTGCGCCACCGCTGGCATGGTGCTGGCGCAATGATTCGAGCAGGCTCTGCAGCTGCGCCGGCCGGTCACAAGCGCGCACGAACAGGCCCGCCGACGGTGCCGGCGGCGGCACTGGCACCTCGGTGAAGCGTGCTGCGAAGTCTTCGGCGGCGGTGATCAGGCCACGCCGGACAAGGCCGTTGAAGACACGGCGGACGCCGTCTACAGGCACGTCGGGGGTGTCCTTGCGAATTGCCTCGATGTGCTCGTCAGCGCTGCGGAATTCGCGACAGCGATCCAGCGCACGCAGTACCTGGTGCGTCATCACGTGCGGCGCGTCTTCATGCTGCGGCCGGAAGATGCATTCGCCATTGCCGAGATCGGCGACATTGCCCGGCACGGTCGCGTACATGGTCGCATTCGGGTCGAACGCGGGCTTGGGCGTGACGTCCAGATCGAAGTTGAATTCCATGGTCTTGCAGCTTCCCGTTATTTTTTGCCGAATGGCCAGAATCGGCGGCCATTGCCGTGCGGTTCAAGTGCGCGCAGCCGGGTGTTCGCCATTTCCAACTGCGTTGTCAGCTCGGCGATGGCCGCCTGCTGGTCAGCCAAAACCTTGCGCGCATTCATGTTGCGTCGCGTTTCCTGGCGATAGTCGTCGTAGACCGATTCGATCACGTCGTCGAACAGTGCGAGCTCGGGCATTGCCGGGAGATCGGCCTCGCGCTGCGCACAGGCAGCGACGTAGTAGATCGGGGCGCGTGCCAGCCCCGCTTCGATACGGCCGTCGGCATGCGCGGTTTGCACCATGGATTGCGACTGCGACTGCGACTGCGCGTCGAGTGACCAGATCGTGGAATGGAACGCCAGACGTTGTCCATATAAGCGCACGCAGCGGAAATGCCGCGACAGCAATTCAACCAGTTCATCGCGATACAGCTCGCGCACGTGGAACTCGTTCTGTAACCCGGTGGCGTCGGAATAGGTCGCCTTGTCTGGCGATGAGATCAAGGCGCAGCCGCCCGGCGCGAGCGCACTGGCGAGCCCGGACACCAGCGCGTCTTGCGCCTCGACATGCTCAAGCGTCTCGAACGAGAGCACGAGATCGAACTGTTCGGCGCCGAATGCAAGATTGGTCGCATCACCTTCGCGGAACTCGAGATTCGGCCACAGGCCGTAGCGGGCGCGGGCATGGCGCACGGCTTCGCTGCTGACGTCGACACCGACGACATGGCGCGCGACGGGCGCGACCATCGCGCTGCCGTAGCCTTCACCGCAGGCGACATCGAGCACGCGTTTTCCCGTTGCGATCAGGCGTGCGAGCGCGTAGCGATGCATATGCTCGTACCAGATTTCACGCACGCATTCGGGCGTAAATCGTTCGCCGGTAAAAGGGAGTTCTTGCAAGGCCGGTCCAGTCAGATCGAGTCAGGAAAGTCGCAGTGCCACCCGCGCGCGAACGTCCGCCAGCGGGTCACGTGCAATGAAATCGGCGACGTCGCGATTGTAGCGGGGATAACGCGCCGACAATCGAGCCAGGTTCTCACCGCCAGGCCGCTCTCCGGTGGCGGCGAATGAAGCGTGACCGACATGCGCGACATAGGCGTTCGGGCACAACACATTGCGCCAACCATGCGCCGCCGCGCGCTGGCAGAAGTCGTTTTCTTCGCCGTAGCCACGACCAAAGGTCGCTTCATCAAAGGCGCCGATCCTGCGGATGGTGTCGCGTCGGATCCACATGCAAAAGCCGACGGCGGTCGGCAAGTCCAACGGCGTGACATCTTCGGCGGCGAACGCGCGCGCGCAAGCATCGAGATCCTTCGGCAGCGGGTTGTTTGTGCACATCAGCGGGAACGAGCAAATCTCGGCGTTGTTTGAAAACGGTGTGACGGTCGCGATGCCGGCGTCCGATGCCGCACATCGTTCGATGGCGGCAAGAAATCCGCGCGTCGGCAGTGTGTCGGAGTTGAGCAACAGCACGTCATCGTCACTGGCCGCAATGCCGCGATTGGCGGTCACCACGAAGCCGCCATTTTGCGTCTGCGTGATTAAGCTCGCATTCGGGTGCGCAACAATAAAGGCATCAATGATGGTTGCCACACGCGGATCGGTGGATGCATCGTCGATCAAGGTGACGGCGGTGTCGGCACTGATCGAGTTGGCCAGTGCCCGCAGGCAGGCATCAAGCGCACTTGCCGCATTGAATACCGGAATCAGGACGCGAGTCACACTGTGTGCCAGCGGTGCGGCAAGTGCACCATGCCGACCTCGCGACTGCGACCGGTGACGATCAGGGTGCGTTCGACGGTGTCGAACAGACGGATGGCTTCGGGATCCATCGCGTGCAGGGCGATCACGTAGGTTCCCGGCAATAGCGCGAGCTCCGGATAGACGATCGCGAAACGGTAGGTTTGCTCGGTGATCTTGATCGGCTGCACATTGTCGAGTTCACTGGAGACGCCGAACACCGGCGTGCCGTCGTTGCGCTTCAAGCCGATCGCGAGCACCGGCGGTCGCGCGTCGGCACTGCGTACCAGGACATCGATGTCGAGCAAGCCATGCATCGGTAACAGGGTTGGCACGTCGGCGGTCTTGCCATTGATCGCCACTTCCACAACCGCGCAGTCGCCGGTCGCCGTCAACTGCCGTTCTTCGGCGCGTTGAAATGCGGACTTGCGTTCGTGATGTGCCAGATAGCGTTGGGTAACGTCGAACACGTCGCCGTAGGCCTCAACCTTGCCCTGGTTCAACCACATGGCGTGTTTGCACAGCTTCTGCACGTGATACATGCCGTGGCTGACCAAGAGCAGCGTGCCGCCGTCGCGCAAGTATCCCTCGATCCAGGCGATGCATTTTTTCTGGAAGGATTCGTCGCCGACCGCCAGCACCTCGTCGGTGATCAGCAGATCCGGCTTGGCCGAGGCCACTACAGCGAAGCCCAATCGCACCTTCATCCCGGAGGAGTAGTGCTTTACCGGTTCGTCGATGTAGGTGCCGATCTCCGCGAAATTGATGATGTCGTCGACTTTGGATTCGAGCTCTCCCGCGCTCATGCCGAGCAGCATGGCGTTCATGCGGATGTTGTCGCGACCGCTGTAGTCAGGATGAAAGCCGGCGCCGAGCTCCAACAACGGCGCAACACTGCCATTGAGCACGACGGAGCCGGTGCTCGGCTTGGACGCACCGCAGATCATGCGCAGCAGCGTTGACTTGCCCGCGCCGTTTTCGCCGATCAGCCCCAGCGATTCGCCGCGCTTCAATGAAAATGAGATGTCACTGAGGACGTTCGCGGCGTTGCGATAAGGACGCCCGGTAATCGCGTCCCATACCGATCGCATTCGATCGCGGCGCTGATGGACGCGCGGGAAGCGCTTGCCGACGCCGCGCACATCAAGCAGCACGTCGTCGCTCACAGGAAGTCCTCGATGCGGCGCAGGAATCGCGGAGTGATCGCCATGGCACAGCCCAACAAGATCAGGCTCAGAACGCCGGGCGCAATCAGGACATCGAATTGGTAGCGATTGAAAAGAATGCCGTCCCGGATGGTTTCGATGATGCCCGCCATCGGATTGATCGCCAGCCACTCGCCGAGATCGGGACGGAGTTGGCGGCGGTCGAAAAAGATTGGTGTCAGCAGCATCCAGAAAGTCAGAATTTGCGGCAACAGCGTGGCTATGTCCCGGAAGAACACGTTCAAGGGCGCGAGCAGCAGCGACAACGCGACCGCGTTGACCACGAGAAGCAGGTAGGCAGCCATGGCACAGAGCCACCCGGCACCAAAACTGACTTTTCCGAACAACGCAAACACGGCCAGCACGATCAGGAAAGACGCCGTGTGAATCAGAATTGCGCCAAGCGCGGGCACCAGAACCAGCCAAATGCGTGGCAAGGCAATTTGCCCAAGCAAAGCGGCGTTCGCAGTCAATGCGCCGGTGCCACGCGATATCGCATCGGCAAATGCATACCAAGGCCACATGCCGAGGGCTAGAAACGCAATCACATCACCGCCGACGCGATCGCCGAAGCGGGCGCCCAGCAGTTCGACGAAAACGAAAGCGTAAACGGACAACAACACGACCGGCGTCAGGATGACCCACGCGAACCCTGCGAAAGTGCTGAGGTATCGTTCACGAAGGTCTCGTGCAAGAAGTGCCAGCGCGAGCGAGTACCGTTTCAGAGCTTCCTCAGACGCGATTTAAAACGAGGCGATACCAAAGGAAAACTTCGCATATCCCGATCGCTCTTTCAAGTGGATGGCTCAGCACCGGGCGCGGGTGCTTCCGTCGCTTTTTCTGCTGACTCCGCACCGGGCGCAATAACATCGGCGTCAGCGGCCTCCGTCGAACCCGTCTCCACTTTCAATTTCGGCTTACCATATCGTGTTCGCAATGGCGCGACTGAACTTTCACTTGCTTCGATGGGCAGTGCTTTCAGCGCTTCTATATGCGCAGACTGCACCTGCCTGATGAATTTCTCCCGTTCAGCGGCAACCAATTGCGTTTCTATTTCCTCGAAATTGTAGGTCTTGCTGGGGTTGCGTGATTTCAGCTGGATCAGGTGGTAGCCGAACTCGGTCTTGACCAATTCGGACAGGTCGCCAGGATTCTGCAACCCGCGCACGGCGTCGGCGAAGGCCACAACAAAAGTGTCGGCGCTTACATTTTCGTAAATGCCATTATTGGATTTTGCGCCAGGATCATCAGAGTGCTCGGCCGCGATTGTTTCGATTGTGGACTTTCCGTCGCGGATTTCTACCTTCCACTTCTGCAACTGTGCCTTGGCTTCTTCGTCGGTGCGACTCTTGGCGTCCAACAGAATATGCGCCACGGTCACCGTTTCGGGACTCTTGTAGTCGGCCCTGTTCGCCAGATACTTTTCTTTGGCGAGTTGTGTCAAATCAGGAATTTCTGCATGCTCGCGGATGTAGTCGAGCCTGTGCCTCATGAGCACGGTTTCGGTTGCTTGCAGCAGTTCCTGCTGAACGATCGGATCTTTGTCGAGGCCAAGTTCACGTGCCTCAATTGCCAAATTTCGTCGCATCAAGATGTGGCTTAGCAACTGCTCAATGCGCTTCGGGCTGTCAATGAAACCCGAGCGATCCGCCTTTGGCATGGTGGCCAGGTGAGCGTCCACGTCAAGAACGACAACTTCCGCATTACCTTGTTTGGCGATCAGATTGGGCGCTGGCGGCTGAGGCGCAGGCAACTGCGACTCAGCACAAACAATCCCGCAAAATGCCGCAATCACGAGTGACACGGCACAACCAAGTTTGCTACAACTCACCGCTGAGCTCCGATTGCGATCAGCCAATCACAGTATCCGCTTGCGCAGGTCGTCGTGCCAAAATTTCCAGCGCTTGCGAATACGACGCTGATGTAATACGTCGTGTTCGCAGTGAGATAGCAGAATCCGTCAAAGTTCGTAGGTTTGGGTCCGATTTTCCAGACCAAGCCAGAGCCGACGCCCTCGGCGGTACAACTGGGATCCTGACTCCATTCGAAGTCCCCAGGGCAACCGCTCACCAGAACGTTGGCCACGCCTTGCGAGATTCCAGACGCTTCCCAATCCACGCCACCTACGGCACCTGTAGCGAGACCTGTGGTTGAGAACTGCATTGCAACAAACTTGCCGCTGTCCACAAATACACGAGCGACTTGGCTCGCATGATTGAACGAACTACCGAGAAGTGGTGCGTAGTTCCTGACGTCGACTTGGGCGCCGTTGGCGATTCCCGAGTTTTGTGTGGTGCCGAAATAGTTGGTCATGACTGTCTGTCGCGTCAGACCTGCCGGGGACGGACGGTTTGTACAAGCTGTAGTAGGAGGCGGGGTCGCAACAGTCACAGACACCGGACCACTTGATGCGGACGCGGATGCACTTGTGTTTGTGCATGTGACGCTGAATGAATAGGTTCCGGACGAGCTCAAATTTATTGTCGTCGGACTAGTAACCGCATTTCCATTCCAGCCACTTACACCTGCTGCGTTCGAGGTGCATCCTCCAGTTGCATTTGTCGCCACCCATGTAAGGGTGACCGCGCCACCACCGACAGGAAGCGAAGATGTACTAGCTCCCAAGCTCGTCGTAAATGTAGGCGCGCCTACGACAGGCGTGCCTGCGGGGCACCACCCGTCACCAAGAGCACCCGTCTCAGCCACAGGATCTATGGTCACGTCGCCAGTCGAAGGACTGATCGTCACGGTTCCCGTCACTGGCACGCGGTGATAGCGGAAATTCCCGGTCGTTCCCAGCTTCAACACCAAATCTCCAGCCTGAGTAGATCCGGAAATAATCATGAAAACAGCAACTTTTAGTAGATTCTTCATGTGATGTATCTCCTTTATCCCGAGAGAATAGCAGGCGCGCGTTAAGCGTACATTATCATGGTGAACCCGAGCCGCATCCTTCTGACGTCAGGATATGTAGCCAACTCGCACTGCAGGTGCTGACAATTCCACCAATTGTTCAATCGATTTTCAGCGTGCTGACAATTTTTTCGAGGCGGTAATTGGTCGGCGTCAAAACTTATTGAACGGCATCACGCGTTGAAGTTCGAAAAAAAACCCCGCCGAAGCGGGGTTTTTCTTGAGACAAGTACAAACTGCCAGTTACGGAGTCGACTGGGCCACAGGTGCCGACGGGCAGGCCGCAGCAGCAACCGAACCACTCGGGACCACGCAACGCGAGCCCTTGTGACGCCAGATACCTGCGAAGTTCGCAAGCACGCTGGTGGTCTGGGTATTTTCAGCCCAGAAGCCGGTAACCGGCATACCGGTGTAACGGTCACCACGGATGTCAGCGCGCGACAAGTGAGCGTTCAAGGGAGCAGCAGCAGTATCCCAGAAGCGCATCTTCATCCAGCCTTCCGTGAAGCCGAACTGCGCGACGTCAATGTTGGCGGCGAGCTTCGAACCGAGAACAAGCGTCGAACCCGTGATGGCATTCGTGGCGTCAAAGCTACTCGGCTGATTGAACGTGACGACTTGCGCTTCCCAGAACAACTGGGGAGTAGTCACAGTACCCGGGAGCGTTGGCGAGAAGTCAACGCAAGCGTCCGAACCGTCGTCCAAGCAATCCGAGAAACCGTCATTTTCTTCACGGTTATAGACTGACAGACGAATGTCGACAGGCGCCTTACCCGGGCCATCGCCCGACTGCGGTGCATACGTCGCAAAAACATTCTGGAACGGCACGATAGCCGGAGCAACGCGATCGACGTAGAAACGCTTGGTCGGGAACGTGACAACCCACTCGGACGCCAGAATTGGCCTGCCGCTCGTGTCGCTGATGACCGCGTATTCGTTGAAGATGGCGTCGTGCATGTACACGGCCGAGACCGCGTCGATTGCGTTCGCCGTCGTGTGCGAGGTCTGGATCAAACTGCCGTTGTCGAAGACAGTCGCATCTGCGCCTGCAAGCGTCGGGAAGCGCGCATCGCCCAAGCTCGGCTGAGTCAGACCTGGCGCGAAGTGCAAGTTGCGCACGCTGAATCCATCGATCGCGTCCGCGACGTAGGTCAATTGCGTGCCGTTCGCGAAGTCAACCAATGCAGCGCCGCCAAACAGGCCACCACCACCGTTTGCGGCAGTCGGCGCAACGACGTCGATGGTGCCGTTGGAAGCCGACCAATAAGCGAGCGCGGCATTGCTGCTGCTCGACCATGCGTTCACGACTTGAGGGCAGCTAGCAGGCACGCCAGCGACATGGGTGATCGCGGTGAGCGAGCCATTCGTAATGTTGCGAACGATACCCATTTCGATCACTTCAAGATGACCTTCGCGCGTACGATCCAAGCCATTCGGGCCCGCATCGTTGTTGGCGATGACGCCAGTGACAGTGACGTACTGGAAGTTACGGAAGGCGACGTAACGAAGACCACTCGCCGGGTTGATCGGCAGCGTGTTGTTCGTACGGATGTTCGGCACTGTGCAGCTGGTGTCATTGGTCGACAGGACGGCTGGGCCAGTGTCGGACAACGCATACACTGCGCCGGTCCACACGTCGTATTGCGACAGGTACAAGTTGAAGTCGAGTACTTCGCGGCTGTTACGGCCTTCTACGAAGCGAACCTTGACCGCTTTGCCGAACTCGGTCGTGTTGACGATCGAGACCAGCGTGTTGTTTCCACCGTTGACGGTGTAGTAGGGGTAGATCAATACCTGACCGAGACCATCGGGATTCAGGTTTACTGCGTTGGCGACACTTGCGATGCCCGCCACACCGGCGATGCCCGCGATTACCGCGTTCGTCAGGGCGTTCTTTTTCATCACTACACTCCTAAATTTGACCACAGGGCTTTTGCTCGCGACTCACTCGGCTCGGTCGGCTTCTTCGGCCGCCAGAACATGGAGCTACGCAACAGCAATCGTAATGCTAGAGGAACGATTTGATCAATGCAAGCGATCTAGCGCGTTTCCTTCGGAAGATGATACCAGACGCCATCGATGCGTAGCCAACTCTCGTTGATCATGCCCGAACTGCTCTGTCGCGAGGAAATTCCGCGCATCGTAACGTCTCCTGAAATGATCAAGTCGACCTTGCAGACGTCGGGACTTTCACATTGATGCTCGGTGTAGAGCGCCGCTTTCCAGTTGACTTGACGCGTGCGCAACCACTCCGCGTATTGTTCAGGCGTATTGGTCGCTCTGTAGCCGGGCGTGAGATACGCATAGGAACCCGCCGCGTCACCGGCAATCAGAAGCTTCCATCGATCAGTGGCGCGACGCTCGAGTGGCGCCTGCGGATCAGTTGAAACCTTGACACCGTCCGTCGTAGACGGGCCAGCAGTTTGCGCCGGCTTATCCTTGCCAGCCGTGTTCGCGCATGCAGCAAGCAACGCGACCGTTGCCAGTACCAAGATCCGCAATGCGTGTTCAACTCTCATAAGCATCCTTTTCTGATAATTCATTGTGTTGTCAATCCTTCCTGTTCAAGAGCGGCTTCAGCCCCTTGAAGCGCTTGCGGTACTCATCGGTCATGTCCTGGGCGGCTTCCGCGCTGTCGATCACCGTTGGTGTGATCAATACAAGCAGTTCCTGGCGCAGGAAGTCCTTGTTGGAACTGCCGAACAACTTGCCGATCAACGGAATCTTGACGAGTCCGGGAACGCCTGCGTGACCGTCGCTCGCAGTCTCGCGAATCAGGCCACCCAAGAGCACCGTCTGACCGCTTTGAACCGCGATTTCAGTCTGGATCGTGCGCTGGTTGACAGCAACGTTTCCGGTCGGATCCGGCGTGGATTCCGGCGTGCTTTCTTCCTGCGAAATTTCCAGATAGACGAGGCCACCCGGATTGACGCGCGGGGTCACTTCCAGCTTGATACCGGTGTCGCGGAACTGCACGTAACTCTGACTGCCGGTATTCACACCGCCGACACCGCCGCCGTTCGGGTCAGTCGTCCCGGTACCGCTGCTATACGGATTGAAGACCGCGCTGACGACCGGGATCTGCTTGCCGACATTGATCGAGGCGTCCTTGTTGTTCAGGACGACCAGCGACGGCGCCGACAGTACCTGCACATTCGACTCGCTCTGCAACGCATCGAGAAAGGCTTCGGCTTCGACATTGAGAAAAGTCCAGGCCAAACCGGCACCGCTGGCCTGACCGGCCGCGCTGCTCCAGACATCGCGCACCGGATTGGCACGACGCAGATTGCGATAACGCAGCGCGTCGGCACTGCCTGAGGCATTTTCGAAGAACCACTTGACGCCAAAGCTGAGCTTGTTGGTCAGGTCGACCTGCAGCACCTTGGCCTCGATGTGCACTTGCAGCGGCACGATATCCAGGCGCTTGATGGCGCCGAGGATCGAGTCGTACTCGCCAGCCGTGGCGCGGATCATCAGCGCATTGCTTTCTTCGATCGAGGTGATGCGAATCTCGTCGCTTTGCACGATCGAGATGCCGTCATTGTTCGACACTGGTCGCGATACGGCAGGCTCGCGCGGCGGTTCGGACTTGTTGCCGGACTTGATTTCCACTGACTCGACACCCGGCACGACACCGCCGACGCCGCGCGGCTGCGCATTGCCCGACGCCGCCTTCTGACCGGTGAATATCTCCGTCAGCTTCTCGGCGAGGTCCACGGCCTTGACGTTCTTGACGTAGTAGACATAGAGCTGGCTACCGGACTCGCTGCCGCCGCGATCGAGCTTGCGCAGCCACTCCTCGGCGTCGTCGAGATAATCGGGCTGCGGCGTAATCACCAGCACCGCATTGATGCGCTCGATCGGCAGAAAGCGGAACAAACCGGCGAGCGGCGTCGGGCCACCTTCGCCAAAGATCTTCTCCATTTCCGGCACCACCGTGGTGGCTTCGACGCGCTCCAGCGGAAACACACCGACCGACATGCCCGCGAGCCAATCGACGTCGAAGATCTCGATTGTTTGCAGATACGCCTCAAGATCCGAGCGGATGCCGGCGATCAGGATCATCGAACGCGTATTGTCGGCCTTGATGATCGAGCCTTGACGCGCGTAAGGCTGCAGCATTTCCTGCATCGCCGTGGCCGCGATGTATTTCAACGGCACGACCCGGATTTCATAGCCGCGCGCATCCGCTGCCGGACCGACGCGCGGAATCAGGTTGCCGGGAATGGCCTGTGCGATCGGCAGCACGGTGTAGCGGCCGTCCTTATATACGAGTGTTGCGCTGTTCCAGGCGAGCAGCATCTCGAGCACACCCATGGCCTGATCCATGCTGATCGGCTTGGCGGTCGAAAACGTCACCTGCCCTTGAACACCGGGCGCCACCACGTAGTTGTGGCCAAGCAAATCGCCCAAAATCGCCTTGATCACGGCCTGCAGTGATTCACCTTCGAAATTGAAGACGACATCGCCTTGGCCGGCAACGTCTGGCGCCCGGCGCTTGGCCGCCTCGGCATTGATGAATATGCCCGTGCCGCGCTGGACGGCGCGGCGTGAATCCGCGTCGTCGGCAGTTTCGGCGTCCTTCGACGCAGCGCGAACCACCAGTGACGATTCATCTGCGTGGCCAGCCTCAGGTGCCGGCTGCGGAGGCGCTTCCATACCCGACGGCTCGACCTTTTCGACGACGACAAGTGCCGGCGTTGTCACAACTTCGACAACGGTTTCGGCGGCGGGCGCTGTGACGGGCGCCGCGGCTGCAGGAATGGCGGCCGCGCTTGCGCCCGTCGCTTGGCCCTGATCCGCCCGCCCAACTGTGGCGACCGTGTTCGGTGCCGGCGTCTGCTCGGTCGGCATGCCGTCAGCGAGCAAGCCGAACGACCAGACCAGCGCGGTGCATCCCAGCATCAGTTTTTGCATTGCGTGTGTTGGCACGTTGTTACTCCATCAATTCGTCTGGTCCGAGCGCATGCGCTCGGCTTCTTCACGCAGTTGTCGACGGCGCTCTTCGATGCGCTTGCGAATGTCTTCGGCGCGCGCTTGGCTGGCGGCATCGTCTTCTGTCGTCGGCGGCGGCGGCGTTGGCGTTGGCACGACTGCCGGCGACATGCCTGGCGGCGGCGGCTTGCCCGCCTCGGGTGCCGAACCGGGCATCATCTGCACGCCCGCCGACGCTTCGTTGACCGCAAGTTCCAGCGCTTGCCGGCCGAGCCCCTGTCCTTCAAAGGTCGCGCCTCGTGCGCTCACTTCGACCAGCGACCAACCTTTTTGTTCACCGGGCAACGGGCGCCCGACGCGCACTACTTCGGAAACGCCGGTGTTGTTGTCCTTGACGATCGCAATTTTCACCGTGGGCGTGATGATGACGCTGGTCAGAGTGGCATTCAGCGGCTGAACCTCGACCCCTGTCGGTTTGTCAGCGACCGCTTCAGTGACCGGCGTCGGCTTGCGGTCTTCGTTGAAAATTGGCCGATCAAGCACGGTCGCGTATTCGGTCCACACCGGCAACTTGAACGCGTCGCGCTTGAGCGACAGCGGCGCTGCGGGCGTGCCGCGCACCCCTTCAGGCAGCACATACCCGGTGCCGACACCCAGGCGCTGCGCGACATCGAGCGCGCCAAACGTGCCGACCAAGGCCAGCAAGCCGATGCTGATGCGGCGTGCCGGCGTCATGGCTTGCTCCCGGTGGTCTTGGCCGGTCCAGGCTTGCGGATGAAGCCAAAAAGGTCGAAGCGGATATCGAGGTAATTGCTGAGCGTGTTCTGACCCGGCACCAGATAACCCTGCTGACGGAAAATCGCGAGCTCCTCGACGAACAGCATCGGGCTCGCGCTTTCGAGATCGTAGAGAATCCCGGCGAACGGCTCGAGGTCGCAGCGCAGGCGCACCTTGATGACCACACGCTCGAACGGGTCCGGCTCGGTCGAGCGCGAATACTGGTTCATGATGATCTGGCAGCGTTGCGCATCGGACGCCGGCACGTGCGCCGCCACAACCTGCTTCAGGCGCTGGGTCAAGCCCGCCGCTGCGGCGTCGAAATCACCTTCGGGCAGAAACGCCGGATTGCCCGCTTCGTAGGTGCGCACGTCCGCCAACTGGCGCTCGATCAGCGGCTTCTGGTCGGCCTTGGCCTTGAAACGCGCATATTGCTCGCGCAGATCGCCGATCTCGTCAGCGATCGCCAGATGGCGCTCGGTGAACCACCAGTGCACGCCAAAGACATAGACCAGCCCGACCGCAATCAGCAGCAGCAACAGCGCAAGAAAACGGCCGTTTTCAGCCTTCGGCAGCAGCTGCATCGGCCACCTCCGCCAGCTTGGTCTTGGTCCGTGCCTGGATCATGAACTGCTCTTTCTGGGTGCGTGGATCCGGTGTGATCGCACCCTGCACCGCGGGCCCTTCAATCAGCGTCGACTTCTGCAGGATCGCGATCAGCGACGATGCTTCCGTGCTTGCGCCCTGGATCTGCACTTCGCCACGATTGACCGAGAGACGCTGCAGGGCGGTGTTTTCCGGCAGGCGGTCGGTCAGGTCCTTGATAATGTCTATGACGATCGGATGCGTCAGCTTCTTTTCGGTCAGGAAGTTGGCGCCGGACACAGCATCACCCAACTCGGTATCGAGTTTTCCAACTTTGCGCGCTTCGACGCGTACCCGGTCGACGTCTGACTGGAGATCCATCAGGACGCGTTCGCGGTTGTGGATCGACAGCGACATCGCGCTCCAGGCGAGCAGCACGACGATCGCCGCCAGCAGCCAGTTCAATTGCCGTTCGCGCTGCGATCGCGGCGCGCGCGCCTCCGGCGGCAGCAGGTTGAAGCCGCTGCGACGCCCGTCCTCGGCCAGAATGTCGATCACATCGAGCGCCAGCCCGGCGCTGTTGATCGGTGCCATCGCGGCGTCGACCACGGTTTTCGGAGCGATCAGCAGGTCCAGACCGATCTGTCGCGCCACCAGATCGCGCTTGGTGACACGGTGGTCGAAACGCACTTGGTCGGGCTTGAACGGCGTCTGCCGATCCATTTCAAAGGCGATCACCTGAGCAAGATTGTCCTCGGCGGCCAGCGGCAGCATGAGATGGCGATCAAGCACGCCGCGCCGCTCGAGGACCAGCACCAGATCGGCCGGCACTTCCGAGCGTGCGCGCAGGGCAGTCAGCGCCGACTGCCAGTCTTCGGTGACAGCGTCGGCCGCGAGATGGTGTGCGTCCGCGTCGGTCGTGGCGGGGGCGCGGGCGAGGGTGAAACCGCCCTCGGTCGCTTTTTCGATGCGGATTTCGTCACGGCGTTCGACGAATTGGTCACGCACGCGCGCAGGCAGTAGCGCGGCCAATTCGCCGCCCCACCATTCGAGAAAACGGCGTAGTCCGCTGTTACGGTAGGTACTACGAAGCCGCGCAATGCGCTTGCTGAACAGGTTATCGGGCATCAACCGGCGCTCCCTTCGCGCCATTGCAAGATCGTGTAGGCGCGCGCGCCGGCAGCGCCGCCGAGACGAATCGTGGCGTTCACTTCCGTCCACGCGCCGTTGGGCAGTGTGGCCTTCGATCGAACAGTATAGGTGACGCCACCGCCGCCGGACAGCAACGGCGTGCCGTCGGGCAAGGTCAAGCCGGCTGCGGCGGGATCACCGGGTTGTAGTTGTTGGCGCAGTGCAATCAACTGATCAGCCAGTTCCGGGGTCATGTTCGGGAAACTCGCCAACACCGCGCGCGAAGCCGATCCCGCGTTTGGGGTGTCGGTACCGCCCCAGATCGTGAGGTCGGGCTCCAGCCGCCGATACAGTTCGTAGTCCATGCCCATCACCTGCTGCAGCTCACCGACGGTCAAAAATCCGGTGTCCGCTGCGCCGTAGGGGTAGTCTTCGCGCTCGTAGTCGGCGTCTTCCGCGCCCATCGGCTGGGTCAGGTCGTCGGCGTCGCGCCAGTCCAGCACGGCGTCGGAAATTTGCTGGGCCAGGCGTTCATCGACGCCCGCCGACGCGAAAAACCGCTTCATCACTTCGCCATTCGCGGCATTGATATCGAGTTTGCCGGATTCATCCTGGATACCGACCGAAATCTTCGCGCCCTCGAATTCGAAGTCATAGGGCCGGCCATCGCTGGCCCAGCGCGTCAGCGGGTCGGCATTGCGCAATTCCCAGACCGCGCGCGAAATACCGGCTTCAGCCATGTAACGCGCTCGCGTGGACTCCGCAAGATGTCGCGCCTGCAGCGCTTCGGTGCGCGAAATGACCGCGAACCCGGCGAGCAGCACTGCGAGCAACAGCAGCACCCAGATGACCACGACGAAAGCGATTCCGGATTGACGCTTGCGCATCACTCAACCCCCGCCCTGATTGATCGAGCCGTAGAACGGATCGTAGAAACCGGCATTCGCTGAATTCGCCAGCACTGGCACCACGATTTCCGGCCAGCTGTAGCCCGAGCCATCGTCCATCTCGAACTTGATGCGTACCAGCACCGGCTGCGTGCCGGGCTCGTCCCATTCCTGTTCCCAGTCACCGAGCTTGCCGCTCTCGTCCAGTCCGCGGTATTCGAAACCACCGCGACGGATGCCTTCAATCAGCACGACCGGCTCGCGCTCGGCATCGCGGCCGCCGTCGGGGTCGTAGCCGTTGAGCAGGTCATGCGAGAACACCAGTTCCTGACCGCCGCCGCGTGCCGACTTCAGCGTCAGCGTCTGCACATAACTGCCGCCGCGGCTCAGATAACCAGGCATCGGCGCGACGAAGCGCATGACGTCAGCCTCGCCTTCGAAGGTGCGGGTTTCACCGGTGCCGCTGTCGATCTGATAGGGCAAGGCAAGCGCATTGCGCAACTGGCGGCGAATCAGTTCCTGCGCCACGCGCACGCGATTGGTGCGGTCGATCAGGGCTTCGCCGCTACGCGCAGCCTTGGTCGTCGTGGAAATGCCGGCCCAGGCGGCCGCCATCAGCATGCCGAGCAGCAAGATCGCGACCAGCAACTCGACGAGCGTGAATCCAAGTGCGCGCTTCATCCGCCAACTCCCGGCTGCACGGCACGCACGGTCACGAATTTCGACGAGCGCTCGTTCTGACTGGGGCCCCAACGCACGACCAATTCGATGCGATACAGCTCAAGCGGTGCCGCCCCCTCGAAACGCGCAGCCTCACTGGGCGGCTCCCATTCGGTGACCTGCATGTCCCATCGGTATTTCTGATCGAACTTGCCGCTGCTGGCGCCAGCCTCAAGCTTGGCGTCAACGCCAGCGGCATCGATGATGCTCTGCGCCCAAAGGGCCGCATCGGTCTGTTCAGCGGCGCGGCGTGCATTGCGCAGGCTGCTTGAGGTGATCTCCATCATCACGCTGAAACCGATTGCGAACACGACAAACGCGCCCAGCATTTCGATCAGCGAAAATCCGCGTTGGCGGCGACACGCACGCATCAACGGTCTTCCTCGATGCGCACTTCGCCGGTGAGCCACGCGATCTCGACGCGCCATTCCTTCTGGTCGCGCGTCAAGGTCACGCGGCCACCGCTGGAACTGCCATCCGGAAAGAAGCGGATCTGGCCCTTGCTGTCACCCGTCTGTTCGGTCGCTGCGGTCAACAACTTCATCTGCAGCTCCTCGGGCAATTGCACCGGCGGTTTGCCGGGTACTTGATACGTGCGTGCTTCGACATCGACTTCGAGCGAACGTTCCTCGCCATTGACGATGGCGAGTCCGCGCGTCTGGCGCATGGCCGCGGTCAGGTCACGCACCGCGGCGCGGGTTTTCGCGCCAGCGAGATTGCCGCTCAGCGACACCGCTGCCGCACCGGCGACGATCGCGATCAGTGTCAGCACCGCGATCAGCTCGATCAGCGAAAACCCGCGGTGCCTGCGCATCGGTTCAATCCTGGTCGGCGACGACCGGGATCACTCCCAGTTGCCGATGTCTTTCGCCCACTTCTCGCCGCCGGGCTGACCGTCGGCACCGAGCGAAATCACGTCGAAATCGCCGTGTTCGCCGGGCATCTTGTATTCGAATGCGCGTCCCCAGCCGTCCTTCAGGTCGGAATCACGGGCATAGGGGCCGGCCCAGTTGTCGGCATTCCCGGGCTTGGCGATCAGATCCTGCAGCTGTTCCGGCGGACGGCCGACATCGAGCGCATAAGATTCGATCTTGGCGCTGACCGAACTGACCTTGGTCTTGCTGGCCTGCCACTTGCCCTTCTCGGCCTGGCCGAACACCTTTGGCACGACGATGCCGGCGATGATGCCGAGCAGCATGATCACCGCGAGCAACTCGACGAGGCTGAAGCCGCGCGCGCTGCTGGAACGGTTGTTGAATCGGTTGAATGCGTTGAGTTGCATGGTTCACTCCACTAAAGAACTCATATCCAGAATCGGCAGCACGATCGCGAGCATGATCATGCCAATCATCACCGCCATCAGCACCGTCAACAGCGGCACCAGCGCGGCGAGCAGACGTTCGACCGAATTGCGTACGTCGGTATCGTAGGTGTCGGCCACTTTCATCAGCATGCCGTCCAGTTCACCGGATTCCTCGCCGACCGCGATCATCTGCAGCGCCAGGCGCGGAAAGCGCTTGCTGGCACCGAGCGCAAAAGCCAAACCGGAACCGGTCTTCACTTCGATCGCAGCGGCTTCGACCGCAGCTGCCAGCACGGTGTTCCCGAGCACGTTCTTGGCGATCGACAGCGCATTCAACAGCGGCACGCCGTTTTGCAGCAAAGTGCCAAGGGTGCGTGCGAGACGCGCGGTTTCAACCTTCTGCGCCAGTTCGCCGATCTTGCCGAACGACAGCAACCGCGCTTCCCACAGGGCGCGCGAGTCGGGCTTGGCCCATTGCTGGTTGATCCACCA
>JAYUXS010000313.1:0-3753 GCA_043752845.1 Lysobacterales bacterium
GCACCGAGCTGTTCGCGAATCGGACGGATGATGTAGTACGAACCGAGCACGAAGAAAAAGTAGAGGGCGGCGATCAATGCCGCTTGCACCTCGCGCAGCCACGACGGACCGCTGTCCTGTTCCGCCGTTGCCTCGATCACGATGCCGCCTGTCGCCTCAGTCGTCGAAGTGTAGCGAAGCGTTGCGGCCTCTACACTCGCACTCCATGAAACTCGTGTCGGCTCACCTCTATCCGGTCAAATCCCTGCGCGGCATCGCTGTCGCACGGGCCACCGTCGAAGCACGTGGCCTGCGCGGCGACCGTCGCTACATGCTGATCGACGTCGATTCGCGCTTCGTCACGGCACGCCAGCATCCGCGTCTGTTGTTGGTCACGGCAACACTCACCGCCGCTGGTTTGCGACTGCAACTGCCTGATGGCGACGCCCGCGAAGTGGCCGTGCCGGCGCTCACGCAGCCACGCATCGAGGTCGGCATCTGGCGCTCGCACAGCCCGGCGCGCGTGGTCGACGCCGCAATCAATGCCTGGTTGTCGCGCCACCTCGGCATCGAGGTGCGGCTCGTGCACATGGCCGACGATTGCGTGCGCACGGTCAGTCGCGAGTGGTCAAGCGCGTTGCCCACACCCGGCGACATTGTCAGCTTCGCCGACGGCTTTCCGCTGCTGCTGATCGGTACCGCGTCGCTCGACCTGCTGAATTCGAAACTGGCACAGCCGGTGACGATGGCAAATTTTCGTCCCAATCTGGTGATACAGACCGACACCGCACATGCCGAAGACGCCTGGCGACGCATCCGGATCGGTGACTGCGAGTTCGCCGTGTGCAAGCCCTGTACGCGCTGCGTGCTGACCACGATCGATCCGGCGAATGCATTGCGTGCCGCCGATGGCGAGCCGCTGACCACGCTCAAGACCTACCGACGCGAGGCAATCGGCGTCACCTTCGGACAGAACCTGCTGGTGCGCAGCGCAGGTGAGATCGCGACCGGCATGCAGGTCGAAGTGTTGGAGTGATTGCTCTAAGTCGCCTGACCACGATGCGGGTGCTCGCTGCTTGCGCGTTCCCCGGCAACATCGCGCGATGCGACTGTGCTCATGCGAGGGATTGCCGTCCGTGACTTACGACTACATCATCATCGGTGCCGGATCGGCCGGCTGCGTACTCGCCAATCGCCTGTCCGCAAATCCCAACACCCGCGTCTTGCTGCTCGAAGCCGGACCGCGCGACTGGCACCCCTTCATCCATATGCCTGCAGGCATTTCGAAGTTGGTCAGCCGCAAGGGCGTGAACTGGAACTTCGACACGGAACCGGAACCGCATCTCGACGGTCGCCGCCTGTGGTGGCCGCGCGGCAAGGTGCTCGGCGGCTCCAGCTCGATCAATGCCATGTGCTACATCCGCGGCCATCGTCGCGACTACGACGAATGGCGCGCACTTGGCGCCGATGGCTGGGACTGGGATGCCACCCTGCCCTACTTCAAGCGCAGCGAAAACAATGAACGCGGCGCCGACGCCTTTCACGGCGTCGGCGGTCACTTGAATGTCGCCGATCACCGCTATCGCAATCCGCTGTCGCCCATATTGCTCGATGCCGCGCGCGAACTCGGTTTTGCGCAAACATCCGACTTCAACGGCGCGCAGCAGGAAGGCTTCGGCTTCTATCAGGTGACGCAGAAAAACGGCCAGCGCTGGAGCACGGCCGCGGGTTATCTCAACGCCGCGCGTGACCGCGTCAATCTGACGATCACCACCAATGCGCTGGTCGAACGCATCGTCGTCGAGCACAAGCGTGCCGTCGCCGTCGAATTCAGTGTCAAGGGCCGCAAGCAGCGCGTGACGGCCGACCGCGAAATCCTGGTCGCGGGCGGCGCGGTGAATTCGCCGCAGCTGCTGATGCTCTCGGGCATCGGTCCGCCCGATGCCTTGCGCCAACACGGCATCGCCGTCACGCACGCGCTGCCCGGCGTCGGTGAGAACCTGCATGACCATCTTGACGCCTGCACCATCTATCGCTGCACGCAGCCGCTGACCTACGACAAGACCAATGACGCCTGGATTGCGCTGCAGTACGCACTGTTCCGCAAGGGTCCGGGCACATCGAATATTGCCGAAGCGGGCGGCTTTGTACGCTCGTCGCTGGCGCCGGACGACCGCCCGGACATCCAGTTCCATTTCGTGCCGGCGATCCTCGAAGACCATGGCCGCAAGCGCTTGCCGGGTCGCGGCATGACCTTGCACGCCTGTCACCTGCAACCGCGCTCGCGCGGACACCTGTCCTTGGCCAGCAAAGACCCTGCTGCGAAACCGAAGATCTTCGCCAACTACCTGAGCGACCCGGAGCAGTTCGACCTGCGCGTACTGATCGAAGCGACCCGTCTGTCGCGACGACTGTTCAAATCCAAAGCCTTCGATGGTTACCGTGGTGCGGAAATATTCCCTGGTGACAATGACGACTCCGATGCAGCGATCACGCGTTTCCTGCGCCGGAAAGCCGAGACCGTCTATCACCCGGTCGGCACCTGCAAGATGGGCGTCGATGAACTTGCGGTCGTCGATCCGCTGCTGCGCGTGCATGGCCTCGAAGGTTTGCGCGTGATCGACGCATCGGTGATGCCGAAGATCGTCAGCGGCAACACCAATGCGCCGACGGTGATGATCGCCGAGCGCGCCAGCGACTTGATCCTGGCGACTTGATCGGCGCGCGTCGATGCGCGCGTCGACGTCCTCAAATCGAGTGGTCGGCGTGCTCGCCGGCTGCAAAGAATTCCTGCACCGCCGCAAGGTCGCGCGTGCGCGGCATCGGCGGCAATGACTCGATGAAGATGCGACCGTAGGACTGCGTCACGAAACGCGGGTCGCCGAGCATCAGCACGCCGCGATCGTGGATGTCGCGGATGAGGCGGCCTGCACCCTGCTTCAGGGCGATCGCGGTCGCCGGAATCTGCAGTTGCGCAAATGGATTGCCGCCGTCTTCGCGTACCGCGCGGATGCGTGCGTCGAGCACCGGGTCATCCGGCGGCGCGAATGGCAGTTTGTCGATGATCACGACCGACAGCGCGTCGCCGCGCACATCGACGCCTTCCCAGAAACTCGCGGCACCGAGCAGCACGCCATCGCCGGAAGCGCGAAAGCCTTCGAGCAGCGCGGAACGTGGCGCGGTGCCCTGCACGAACAGCGGGAAGCGCGAGTGCGCGAGCAATTCGGCCGCCTGCTTGAGCGCACGGTGCGTGGTGAACAGCAGAAAAGCGCGACCGTTCGAGGCTTCGAGCACCGGCATCGCCAGATTCACCAAAGCACGCGTGTGCTCGGGCGAATTCGGTGCCGGCAGGCCCTTCGGCAAATACATCAAACCCTGAGATTGATAGTCGAACGGGCTCGCCAGGGCCAGCGTGCGCGGCTCGATCAAGCCCATCTGCGCGATGTAGTGGTTGAACTTGCCGGCGACCGTCAGCGTCGCCGAAGTGAAGATCCAGCTCGCCTTGAAGCGGTTGCGGAATTCACGCAGCGGTGTCGACGCATCGAGGGGCGTCGCTGTCACTGTCAAATGCCGATCCGTCGTCTCGTACCAGAGCACATGTCCGGGTGGCTCCGGGTCGCGCCACAGCGACAACTGCTGGGCGAGCACACCGGCGCGCTCGGCGCAGGCCGCGAGCCCTTCGCTGGCCTCGGCGATGGCATCGAGCGCGGCCTGCAGATCAGCAAGCGCCGCGGCAACCAGATCGATCGCCGCATGCACGCCGGGGCGTTCACG
>JAYUXS010000314.1:0-3732 GCA_043752845.1 Lysobacterales bacterium
GTCGCCATCGATCCGGTAGACCAATAACCAGTCGGGGCGGATATGACATTCGCGGCAATCGCGGTAGTCGCCGCCCAGGTTGTGATCCTGGTGACGCACGGTGAGCGATTCACATGCCGCCAATGTGTGCACGATCGTTTGAAGCTCGGCGATCGGCCACTGCGGGTTGCGTCCTGCTCGCTTGTAGTCCTTTTCGAATCTTGACGTAGTGACGACGGCGAGCGCCATCGCTCAATCCTTGTCGAGTTCTGCAAACAGCGCATCCGCGTTCACGTAGCGCTTGCCCTTGCCGTTGCGTGACTCGGCAACGGCCTGGCGCGTCGACGCATTCGGGGCGATGACTGCGAACGGCAAGGCGCGTTGGCGCACGGTCTGTACCAGAAACAGGCGGATCGCTTCCGACATGGAAAGCCCCATCGCAGCCAGCGTCTTTTCGCTCTCGCGCTTGATCCGCGCATCGACGCGGGCACGGACAACTTCATCTGCGAGGGGTGTGGGCATGGCGCGAACCTGTGGGCTACATTCGGGCCACACTATCGCAGAGAACCGCAATAGCCGCTTTTTGTGCGGCGGCGAGTTGGCGGTGCGTCGGAATGGTCGAAAATGCTGCCTGGTTGGCGTCGAAAGTCAGTCATGAACATCGATGCACGCGGATGAGATTACTTCTTCCGGCGGGAGTGCCCGCAGGGCGGATGAGGGGCTCAGCCCGGAGCGGAAACCAAAAAAAGCCCCGCGATTTCTCGCAGGGCTTTGATTTATCTGGCTCCCCGAGCTGGATTCGAACCAGCGACACACGGATTAACAGTCCGTTGCTCTACCAACTGAGCTATCGGGGAATTGGGAGGGCGCGCATCATCGTGAGTTCGGCGATGAGTGTCAAGCTTGCATCTCTGAATGCATCTCCGGGTGCCAGTCGGCGGCTTGCCAGTCGGTCGGGCCCTGCAGCTCCTGATCGACGAATTCCGGGTGCAGCAGTTGCACTTCCCAGACGACATCGATGCCGTGGTTGCCGCCGCTCATCTGCGGGGGCATCAGCACGGTGAAGATCGGATCGAAGTCGACATCGCCATCGAGATGGTCGGCCAGCGGCTCGCCGGCCAGAATGTGCGGCAGGAACTGTTCGAACAATACGATCGCCTGCACCGGGTCGGTGAAATTGCGGGTCTTGGTCTCCTTGCCGGACTTCTCGCGGTATTGCCCGTTTTCGCGATTCGCCGCGACCACACGCAAGGTGCTGCCTTCGAGCGGGACGCGCGCTTCGCCTTCGACCAGATCGCGCGCGCGGATGCGTTCACCGCGGCGCGGCGTACTCACGTTCGGGCGCAGGGCGATGCGCATGTAGCGGCGCAGTCGCGCACGCACCGCGAGCCAGGTGGCCAGGCCGACGCCACCACTACCGAACAGCGATTTCATCGTTGGCGATTCCGAGCCATCGCTGCCTTGGTGGTCATAGAAAATGATCTGTGACTGCGACGAAAATTCGTCGTGCACGCCAACGCCGGCATTGCCCAGTCCGACCACGCTGCCGATCAACAGCAGGGCTTTCACGATCATGCGGTCCCTCGGCGCCAGCGCGCGCAGGTTGGCTTGCAACGAGTATTGGTCGGTGGGTTCGATCAGGCTGCCGCTGGTCTTGGCTTGATCGGCACTGGTTTGCCGACGCGGCAGGTCGGGCTCGGTCTCGAGCTTGGTGTCGAAGACAATGCCGTCGTCGACTTCGAGGTGCGCCAGGATGCGGATATCGATCTGCTTACCGTCGTAGTGATACCAACTGGCGACATCAATCGGCAGCGGCACGCGCAGGCTCGTCGCCTGCAACTTCAACTTGTGTTCGAACAGGGTGGTGCTGGCGTCGACGCCGCTTGAGCGTTTCACGTCAACGCGCGTGCGCAGCGACAACGTGGCCTGATGGCCGACGGCGCTACTTGGTATGCCGCTGAGTTCGCAGACGGCCTGCGTGCCGGTGAGGCCGTGGTCGATGCGTGCGCTGAAGGTCTTGGTCACGGAGCACTCGACTTGTGGATGTAGTCGACGAATTCAAAGGCAAGCGCATGGCGTTCGTCAATGCCGTGCGCCGCGCGCGAGGTCACCGTCCAATCAACGGACGCGATGCGTGGGAACCAGGCATCTGCCTTTTCCAGCGTGGTGTCGACATGGGTGAGGTACATGCGTTCGGCAGTAGCCATCGCCAGTGCGTAAATTTCCCCGCCGCCGATCACGAACAGTTCGTCATCGCTGATGGCAACGACTTCGTCGAGGCTGGCGACGGCTTGCATGCCCGCGATCGGCGAGACGCCGCTGCGCGTCAACACAAGATTGCGCCGACCAGGCAGGGCGCGTCCGATCGATTCGGAAGTCTTGCGGCCCATCAGCACCGTGTGTCCCATGGTCAGGCGCTTGAAGCGGCGCAGATCATCGGGCAGGGACCAGGGCAGGCGGTTGTCGTAGCCGATGGCGTAGGCGCGATCGATTGCGGCGATAAGCGAGATGCGAGTCATGCACAGAGCTTACGGTAGTGCAGCGTGCAACACGCGACGCGTCGCGGTGGGCAAGGCCAGATCGGCAAATCGCTTCGGCGAATGCCATTCACGGAGATCGTCGGAGATGCGTGCGTGTTCGCGGATGTGCAGGATCACCGGCGTGATGTCGAGCTTGAAGTGGGTGAAGACATGGCGATAACTCGGGCCCAGGCGATGTTCGTCGATGACCTCGCCGTAATGCGCGGCAGCCACGCATGCGGCAGCGACCGAGGCGTGTTCGGGAAGCGACAGCAGACCGCCCCAGATTCCCCGCGGTGGCCGACGCTCGAACAGCACGGCGCCATCCGCCTTGATCAGCACCAGCATGCATACCGCCCGTACCGGCGTTGCCTTCTTCGGTTTCTTGGCAGGCAGTGTCGCAACGCGATCGGTCGCCAGCGCCACGCAGTCCACGCGCAGCGGGCATGACGCGCACTGCGGGCGTCGCGGTGTGCACACGGTGGCGCCGAAATCCATCAGCGCCTGGGTGTAGTCGGCCATGCGTGACGCCGGTAGTCGCGTTTCGGCCTCGATCCATAGGCGACGTTCGACTGCGGGCACGCTGGTCTGTCCGTCAATACCGGCGTGACGCGCCAGCACGCGCTTGACGTTGCCGTCGAGGATCGCGACACGTTCGCCCTGCGCCTGCGCCAGGATCGCCGCCGCAGTCGAACGGCCGATGCCGGGCAGGGCGAGCAGGGGCGCCATCGTCGTCGGCAGGTTCGAACCAATTTGCTCGACGCAGATCACGGCACTGCGATGCAGGTTGCGCGCGCGGCTGTAGTAGCCGAGACCGGACCAGAGCGCGAGCACATCGTCGAGCGCGGCGCGCGCGAGTGCGTCGAGATCGGGAAAGCGCGCGATGAAGCGTTCGAAGTAGGGGATCACACTCGCGACTTGCGTCTGCTGCAGCATGATCTCGCTGAGCCACACCCGATACGGCGTGCGCGGGTGCTGCCACGGCAGGTCGTGGCGGCCATGGACTTCGAACCAGTGCAGCAGACGCGCTGCGAAATCGCTGCTGGTCATGCCTCGATCAGGGCTTCGGGCAGCAGTCCGGCGACGAATTCGGCCGCATCGAACACGCGCAGGTCGAAGATGCCTTCGCCGACACCGATGAAGCGGATGGGCACGCCGATCTCGCGCGCCAGCGCAAACACGATGCCGCCTTTCGCGGTGCCGTCGAGCTTGGTCACGATCAGGCCGCTGAGCC
>JAYUXS010000315.1:0-8593 GCA_043752845.1 Lysobacterales bacterium
GCGGCACGCGCCAGCATGCGATTCTGGGCGATCCATTCCTTGACCAGGGCGCTGCGTGCGTCCGGGCTGCGCGTATGCCATTGCGCGAGTTCGGCGTCGCCGCGACCATCGGCGCGACCGGCGCAGCATCACCCTGCGTCCGCTGCGACACACCAACGCCAATCGCGATCACGAGCACCAGCGTCGCGGCTGCCAATACCCACATCGGCAGTGTCGTGCGTCGCGGCACCACGGCCTCGCGGCGCAGCGCCTTGCGCCAAAGCGCCATGGCCAAGTCAGGCACCGTGAACGCCGGCACCTGGCCGAGCCGATCCATATTCGCGACCGGTTCGCATACGAAACAGACGCGCTCGCGTTCGCTCAGCCGATCAAGCGCCGAATCGATCGCGGCATTGATGGCGATGCGATGCAGCCACGTCTCGAGTTCGGCGTCGCCGCGAAACTGGGCACGCGCGCGCCAGGCATTCAGCAGGGCATCCTGCACCGCGTCTTCGGCCAGGGCCGCGTCTTGGGTGATGCGCAGGCAAGCGCCATGCCAGCGCCCGCTGGCGCGTTGCACCAGGGCTTCAAATCCGTCGGCAGGCTGCGGCCGGGGTCGGCTCAGAAAGGCGAACATGCGGCTTGGATGGCGATGATGCGGAAAAGGTTAGCTTGCCCGCCTTCGTCGCGTCTCAGCGCGGTTTGCGCGCCTTCAACTGCGCACGCAGCGCGTCCAGCGGCACGCTCGCGATGTCGCCGCCGTCACCACGCCGCGGTTGTGAGGCATCCGGCGCAATTGCTTGCGCGTAGACGACTTCGTAGCTCGCGGGTACGCGCTGGTCGTCACCACGGAACTGTTCGTAGGCGGCAAGCATCGCGATCAGTTTCCGCTTGCCAGTGAGTCCGCGCGGCCGCCCGGCATCGGCATTGCCGGCACCGATCCCCTTGAGTTCGCGCATCAGGATTTTCGGATCGGAATAGCGCAGCGAATAATGCTCGACATCGAGCATCGGATCGCGAAAACCGGCGGCGAGCAGACGATCGCCGATGTCGTGCATGTCGATGAAGATATTGACGTGCGGGTCGCTATCGACGGCGGCGAAACTCTGCCGCAACTCGGTCAGCGTGTCTGGGCCGAAGGTGCTGAAGAACAGCCAGCCGCCAGGTCGCAGCACGCGCCGGAATTCTGCGAACACCGGGTTCAGGTCTTCGCACCACTGCAGGCAAAGACTCGAGAACAGCACATCGACACTCTGATCGGCGATCGGCAGCGCGCGCGCATCGCCGCACACGCGCCGGAACGGTCGCCACCAGCCGGCGCGCGACTTGGCGACGCGCAGCATCGGCAAGGCCATGTCCAGCGCGATCACCTCGGCGTTCGGAAAGCGCTTGCGCATGGCCGCACTGGCGCGACCGGGACCGGCACCGACATCGAGCACGCGCAGCGGCGCAGCGCGGAGCAAGGTCAGCCGGTCGAGCAATTCCGATTCGACCTGATGCTGCAGCAATGCAAGCGCGTCGTAAGCCGTGGCAGCGCGCGAAAATGCCCGCCTGACGCGCGCGATATCGAGGGTCATCCAGCCTCGACCTCGCGAATCAGCTGATCGAGTTGAGCACTGACCTCGGCCAGATGGGTCATGAATGGCGCATGTGCGGCGCCGCCGATCCGGTGATAGCAACCGCGCGCGGCGGTGGCGGCCCATTCCATTGCCTGCCACGGCACCAGCCGGTCGCGTCTACCCGATACCCAGACACTGGGGCAGGTGATGTGCGACAGCCGATCACGGTAGTCGGTGTGCGCCAGCGCGTTCAAGCCCATTTCCAGCACGACCGTGCTTGGCTCGCCACGATCGAACACGTGCTCGCGCAGTTCGCGCAGGCAGGCCTGGGCGTTGTCGTCGCCATGCGCTTCAAGGGCGAGGAAACGCTCGATGGTGCCGCGATAGTCGCTGGTCAAGTCGGTGCCGAACTGCTGCAACACCGCCATCGCCACGCCGTGCTCCCAGCCACCGCGCGCGACGAAACAGGGCGATGCGCAAATCATGCCGAGGCCACGCACCTGCGCCGATGGCGTGAGTGCGGCGCGCAACGCGACCAACCCACCCAACGACCAACCGACCCAGATCGATGGCGGCACCAGATGCGCCACACGGTCGACGCAGTCGGCCAGATCGAAACCGTCTTCGCCCTCGCGACTGAAGCCGTGTCCGGGCAGGTCGACGACATGCACGTTCGCATGCCGCGACAGGCACTCGGCCAGATGCTTGAACAGGCCGCCGTGCATGGCCCAGCCATGCAGCAGAACGATGGAAGTTTCGGCGCCATGATCATAAGTGTCGATGTGCATGACTCAGCTCCCCGAGAGTCGCTTGAGAATTTCCATCGCCTCGGCAGCGCGGTCGCGCGGCACGAAAACATGGTCATGATGGTACGCCGCAACCATGTTGCAGGCGATGCCAGCGGCGGCCAACGCCGCCGCGACGACGGCGGTCAAGCCCACAGCCGCCAACGACGAGTGCACGCGCAGGGTGATCCATGCGCAAGGGAACGTGTAGTCGAAGCGTTCGGCGTCGGCGACTTCGCGGGAGACGATCAACGTCCAACCTTCCGGTTCGCGAAACGACAGCACGGCATCGATATCGGTACGCGCACCGGCAAGATTGCAGTAGACGAATTCACCCGCATGCAGCTCAGGCTGCAGAGCGCGCAGGATCGCAGTGAGATTGACCTCGCCGATCATGTGGCGCGACTCCGCGCCAGCGCAGCGAGCAGGGCATCTACATCGGCATCGGTGTGGGCTGCGGACAAGGTGACGCGCAAGCGCGCCGCACCTGCGGGCACCGTCGGTGGCCGGATCGCGGGGACGTAAAAGCCCGCGCGGGCCAGGCGCTGCGACAGCTCCAGCGCCTGCACCGCGTCGCCGCAAAGCAGCGGCTGGATCGGCGTGATCGACGGCATCAGCGCGTGACCGAGTTGCGCCGCACCGTGGCGGAAGCGTGCGATCAGCGCCTGCAGATGCGCACGCCGCTGCGGCTCGCGACGGACGATCGCAATCGCCACCGATGCTGCGGCGGCGATCGCCGGCGGCAGTGCCGTGGTGTAGACAAACGGTCGCGCGAACTGCACCAGTGCGTCAATCAATGCGCGCGAACCGAGCACCAATGCACCGCTGCAACCGACCGCCTTGCCGAGCGTGAGCATGCGCAGTGGTACATCGCGGGCATTCAGGCCGCAGTGTTCGACACTGCCCTGCCCTTCCGGTCCGAGCACACCAAAGCCGTGCGCGTCGTCGACGAACAGCAGCGCGTCGTGCTGACGCGCCAGTCGCGACAGTTCGCCGAGCGGCGCGACATCGCCATCCATGCTGAACACACCATCGGTCGCCAGCAGCTTCGGCGCGGCGCCGGCAATCGCGAGTTGGCGTGCGGCGGCATCGCCATCGGCATGCGGATATCGGACGAGCTCGGCGCCGGCGAGTTTGACGCCGTCGATCAGGCAGGCATGGTTCAACTTGTCCTGCACGCAGACATCGCCGCGTTCAAGCAGGCCCGCCAGTACGCCGAGATTGGCCAGGTAGCCGGTCGAGAACAACAGCGCAGCTTCGTAGCCCAACCACTCGGCGACCGAGCGTTCGAGTTCGCCATGCGGACTGCGATGTCCGCCGAGCAGATGCGCGGCGGTGCTGCCTACGCCCCATGCGTCCGCTGCCGACTTCATCGCCGCGATCACTTCGGGATGCTGAGCGAGACCGAGGTAGTCGTTACTGGCGAACGAAATCACATCGCGGCCGCCGGTACGCAGGCGCGTGCCCTGCGCCGACTCGACTGCGCTGACGACGCGGCGCAGTCCCACCGCATCTCGCTCGGCGACGCGCGCCTGCGCACGCGCCGAAATCGTGGTGCATTCGCTCAAGCCACGGTCTCGACGATATCGGCATGCACGGTGTTGACGGACTGCGTCACGACCAGCGGCTTCAGGCCGAGTTTGGCAAACAGCGCGCGATCGGCCTCCGTGTCCGGGTTGCCGGTGGTCAGCAGTTTTTCGCCGTAGAAAATCGAATTCGCGCCAGCGAGGAAACACAGGGCTTGCAGTTCCTCGCTCATTGCTTCGCGTCCGGCCGACAGACGCACCATCGATTGCGGCATGGTCACGCGCGCCACCGCGATCGTGCGCACGAATTCGAAGGCGTCGAGTTCGCGCTCGTCGGCGAGCGGCGTGCCGGCGACCTTGACCAGACGGTTGATCGGCACCGAATCCGGGTGCGCCGGGAGATTGGCCAGCGCGGCGATAAACGACGCGCGATCAAGCCGCGTTTCGCCCATGCCGACGATGCCGCCGCAGCAGGTCTTCATGCCGACATCGCGCACATGCGCCAGCGTGTCGAGACGGTCCTGGTAGCAGCGGGTGGTGACGACCTCGCCGTAGAATTCGGGCGAGGTATCGAGATTGTGGTTGTAGTAGTCGAGGCCGGCGTCCTTGAGCGAGCGCGCCTGTTCCTTGCTGAGCATGCCGAGCGTCGCGCAAGTTTCGAGGCCGAGCGCCTTGACAGCGCTGACCATTGCATTCACCTGGGCGATGTCCTTGTCCTTCGGCGACCGCCACGCGGCACCCATGCAGAAGCGCGAAGCACCGGCGTCCTTGGCCTGCTGGGCTTTGGCGATCACGGCGTCGAGCGGCATCAGTTTTTCGGCCTTCAGTCCGGTGTCGTAGCGCGCACTCTGCGGGCAGTAGGCGCAGTCCTCGGAGCAGGCGCCGGTCTTGATCGAAAGCAGGGTCGACACCTGCACTGCGTTCGGATCATGAAACGCACGATGCACCATCTGCGCGCGATGCAGCAGGTCGTTGAACGGCAAGGCGAACAGCGCTTCGATCTCCGCAACCGGCCAGTCGTGGCGTTGCCCGTCCGGCGTCTGGCCTGCGCTCGCGCGTGGGGTGTCGCAACCACCGCCGCAGCAGGCGTTGTCGTCACTGTCGTTCGTCCGTTCCGATTGCATGCTCTGTTCCCATAAGCGACGCACGAGGTCGCGCTAAAGTCGGCAAAGTCTTATGAGCGCATCGGCATCTGTCAACGAGCTGCGTTTGAACCCGGTTGACGGCTGGTGGCGTCGACTCGGATTCCGCTTGTTGCCGCCACGTTGCCTGCTTTGTGGCGAACGCGCTGGCGCGAAGCAAGAGCTTTGCATGCACTGCGCCCGGGATTTGCCGTGGAACCGGATGCAATGCGCGCGCTGCGCGTTGCCACTCGCGCACGCAGCCGAGCGCTGTGCGCGCTGCCTGAAGCGGCCGCCGGCCTTCGACCGCGTGGTGGCGCCCTTGCAATACGCCTATCCGCTGGACGTGCTGATTACCCGCTTCAAGTTCAACCAGGATCTCGCTGCTGGCCGCCTGCTGGCGGACTTGATGATCGACGCGATCAGCCGATCTGCGGCGCCCCTGCCTGACTTGATCGTGCCGGTGCCGCTGCATCAGCATCGACTTCGAGAGCGCGGCTTCAACCAATCCCTCGAACTCGCCAAACGCATCGCCCGCGCTGTCGGTCGCCAGACCAACCTCGAAGCCCTGCAACGCACCCGCGCCACCGAAGTGCAGTCGGGACTCGATGCGAAAACGCGTCGCCACAATGTCCGCGGCGCATTCGCTGCCAACCCCGAGATCGTCCGCGGCAAGTCGATCGCCCTGATCGACGACGTCGTCACCACCGCCGCCACCGTCCACGAATGCGCGTCCGTACTGAAGCTGGCCGGTGCGCTAGACGTGAGCGTATGGGCGGTAGCGCGGGCACCAGAGCGGTCGTGAGCCGGTTGCGTAGACGCACCAATCAAATTATATTTTCGTATAACTTCTGCTGGGAACTTCAAATGCACACGACACATCTGCGCAAGGTCGGCGGTTCGGTGATGCTGACGGTACCGCCGGGCATTCTTGATTTGCTGCAACTTAAGCCTGGTGCCGCCGTTGGGCTAGACGTCGAAGACGGGCGCCTCGTCGTCAATCCGAACGTGCGCAAGCGTTACACGCTCGATGAATTGCTTGCGCAGTGCGACGCGAATGCCGCGATTTCGGATGAAGACCGCGCGTGGGACGCCCTTCCGCCGGTTGGGAAGGAGCTGCTTTGATGGAACGTGGCGACATCTTTCTGGTTTCGCTCGACCCGACCCACGGCCACGAGCAACGCGGTACGCGACCCGTGTTGGTCATTTCTCCCGCTGCATTCAATCGCGTCACGCGCATGCCGGTGATCTTGCCCATCACCAGCGGCGGCAGTTTCGCGCGCAGCAACGGATTCGCGGTGTCCCTGTCTGGTGCCGGCACTGAAACGACCGGCGTCATTCGATGTGACCAGCCGCGTTCCCTCGACTTGAATGCGCGCAACGCCCGCAAGCTCGAAACCGTTCCCAATGCGGTCATCGACGAAGTTCTGGCACGACTCACACCGATCTTCGGCTGACTGGCCTATTGTGGCTGACGGTCCAATGCATCCATCCACCGCAACATCCGTTCGCGCTTTGCGGGGTCGATGTTGACGCGGCTGCGGTCACGACCAACCATGTCGTACAGGCGCGGATTCATCACCTTGAACCACAGCGGTGGCACGTAGCTGAGCAGAAACATGCCGAAGTAGCCGGTCGGCAATTGCGGTGCCTGGTCGAAATGACGCAGGCATTGGTAGCGACGCGTGGCGTGGGCGTGATGGTCGGAGTGGCGTTGCAGATGGAACAGCGCCCAGTTCGAAACGATGTGATTGCTGTTCCAGGAATGCTCGGGGCGGCAGGGTTCGTAGCGGCCGTTCGCCTGCAACTTGCGCGCGATGCCGTAGTGTTCGATGTAGTTGGCGCTGGTCAGCTGGAAGTTGGCCCAGAACGATGCGGCGAGCAGGAACGGCAGCACCGTCACGCCCAGCCAGAGAATCAACAGCGACCACAGCGCGAGCGTGATCAGGCTGGTCTGCACGATGTCGTTGCGAATGTTCCACCACGGTTGGCCGAGACCCGCCATGCGCTCGCGTTCCAGGGCAAAGGCACGCCGCCATGCGCCCGGCATCTCGCGCAACAGGAAGCGATAGATCGACTCGCCAAGACGTGACGAGGCCGGATCGTCGGGCGTCGCGACATCGCGATGATGGCCACGATTGTGCTCGACGTAGAAATGTCCGTAGAACGTCGGTGCCAGAACAATCTTCGCCAGCCAGCGCTCGAGTCCGCTGCGCTTGTGGCCGAGTTCATGACCGACATTGATGCAGAAGCCGCCGACCACACCGGTGGCGATGACCATCGCGATCATCCCGTGCCATGGCAGCGTGTGCCGCGTCACAAACCACGCGGCGAACACGAACATCGCCCACAGCAGCGGCACCATGGCATAGGTGATGTAGCGGTAGAAACGACTCTCGTCCAATGCGGCGATCGCCGATTCCGGCGGATTGCTGCGGTCTTCGCCGCCGAAAACGTCCGCGATCGGCAGGGCCACGTAGAACAACAGCACCGGCAGCCACAGCAAACGCGCATCGGCAAACCAGAAGTAGAACCAGGGTCCGGCACCGGCGAGCAATGGCACAAACACCGACAACAGCCACGCGATCTGTTTCGGATCACGGTACTGGGTGGTTTCCTCGACGATGGCATTCATGGCTCGGCCGATATTGGTTGGATGCCGGAAAGTCTGCGCCTGTTGGCATCTTTGGCCCATGGCGATCACTGGCAGGTTTTCGTCATTTCGTGCCACGCTCGCGACGAGATTCATGATGAGGCCAGTGCGTTGCGCAAGCCAGCTTCCGATGCGGTCATGGCGGCATTTCATCCGGTGTATCTGCGGATGATGCTGGCGCTGGCGGCACGGCTGGGCGTCGATGCGAGCGCCGCCGTGCCGGCAGACCTGAAGCAACCGATGAGCCTTGCCAGCACGCAGCGGCTGATCTCGGGCTTGCTGGCACACAGCAAGGATGCGCGGCTCGGGTTGCGCTTCGGGCGCGAAGTGCAGTTGCATGCACACGGCGAAGTTGGATTGGCCGCGCTCACCGCAGCCACCTGCCATGACGCCTTCGCCACCCTCGCCCGCTTCGGTGCGCAGCGCGCGCCGATTCTCGAATTCCAGATGGACACCGACATCGACACGGCGTTCCTGCGCGTCCGCGCACGGCAGCCACTCGGCGTCATTCACGAATTCGTATTCGACGCGCTCGCCGCGATCGTCGACCAACTCGGCGCAGCCCTGCTCGGTGCACCCGCCAACGCACTGATGCACCATCTGCCATACGCGATGCCGTTCGCGGCAGAGGCCTACAGCACGCAACTTGCAGGTGACGTGCGTTTTGGCCATCGCGATGGCTATCGCGTGTCGTGGCCGTCGGCGTTCGCACAGCGCGCCTGCCTGACCGCCGATGCCGAAGCGCATGTGCGCGCCGTCGCCGAATGCTTGCGGACACGAGATCGCAGTGCGTACAGCGAAATTGGCGCACGCGTCCGCCAATTGATCGCGGTCCACACCGGCACTTTACCCACCGCCGAACACATCGCCGCACAACTGCACCTGTCAACACGCAGCCTGTTCCGGCATCTGGCCGCAGAAGGCAGCAGCTTCCAGACCCTGTGCGATGGCGCGCGCATCGAACACGCGC
>JAYUXS010000316.1:0-3708 GCA_043752845.1 Lysobacterales bacterium
GCACCACTTCGCGCGGATAGACGCTGGCACCGTCGATGGTGCCCTGGAACATTTCCTCGAAGGCGATCAGGCGATGGCGGGTGTCGAGAAACACGACAGCAAAGACTTCGACCGGACGCCCGCGCAAGCGCAGGGCGATGTAGTCGGCAGCCATTGACGGATCGCGCATGGGCTCGGGACGTGCGAGTTGGTTGGCCAGATAACGGCGTGCGAGCGCGGTGACCGCCATCAGTTCGGCGCGTTTGGCCGGGCCGATGCCGTGGATCTGCGTGAGCGCAACACCGCCGTCGGCAAGCAGGCCGGCGAGTCCACCGCATTCGTTCAGCAGCCGCGCCGCGAATGCGAGCACGTCCTCGCCGCGCTGACCGGTACGCAGGAACAGCGCCAGCAGTTCGACATCGCTCAAGGCCTCGGCGCCCAGTCGCAGCAGGCGTTCACGCGGTCGGTCGGCACTGGCGAGGTCGGCAAGGCGCATGGTCATGGTTCCATTGGGCGGGCCAGTGTCGATGCTGGCGCTGTGCCGCACATGCGCCGTGCGCTGAAAGCGGCCTGCGAATTTTCCGAAATTCGCGTGCATGCCTGCTGGACGACGAGACGTCTGCAGACTATGTGACGATTCGCGCTTTCGCGCACACAGATCAGTGTCTACACTCAAGGCCATCAGGTGATGATCCGGGGTGCTCCATGGCTGTCGACGCCGCGTTGTTGGCGAAGTTCTACCCGCTCGACAAACTCGGCGCCGAGTGCGTCACGCACTTGGCCAAGGAAGCTGAGCAGGTCGAGGTCGGCAAGAACGCCGTGCTGTTTCGCGCCGGTGACACCGACGACCACACGATCTACGTGGTCGGTGGGATCGTGCGCGGCGACTATCCCGACGGCAAGGTGAAGACCACCGACGGCGCGTCGCTGCAAGGCCGATACCCACTTGGGGATCTGCAGCCGCGGCGCTTCACAGCGACGGTGGATTCTCTGACCGCAACGCTGATCAAGCTGGATCGGCGCTACGCCGAGAAAATCATGGTGTTCGACCAACTCAGCAAGACCGACGCCTTCAAGCACTATGGCGGCGATCCGGCCGGGAATCGCTGGGTATTCCGGCTGTTGCACAACCGTGCGCTGCACAAGATGCCGACCGGTGCGGTCGAGCGACTGTTCCAGCGCCTCGAAGAGGTGATCGCGGTCAAGGACCAGATCATCGTGCGCGAGGGTGACGAAGCAGACTATTACTACGTGCTCAAGGAAGGCTCGGCGCAGGTTTCGAAGATGACTGAGGGCGGCGAAGCAGTCGTCGCCTACATGGTGCGCGGAGATACTTTTGGCGAAGACGCGCTGCTGACCAAGTCGGTGCGCAATGCCACCGTGTCCATGAAGACCGATGGCAAGCTGATGCGGCTGTCGACGAAGGACTTCGCCGAGATTTTGACGCCGCCGGTGGTGGATTGGGTGACGCCGGCGAAAGCGTCGATCCTGGCGCGCGCTGGCGCGCAGATCGTGGACGTGCGCATGCCCGAAGAGTTCGACGAGAAGGCGATCAAGGGCGCCATCAACATCCCGCTGTTCAACCTGCGCGAACGCATCGACGAAGTCGACCGCACGCGCAGCGTCATCGTCTACTGCGGTACCGGCGAGCGCAGCGCAGCAGCGGCTTTCATCCTGAGCAAGGTCGGGTTCGACAGCTACGCGCTGCAGGGTGGGCTGGCCGCGATGATGAAGCAGATGGAGAAAGGCGCATAGTGGCCGGTGCCGGCAACGACGCGCCGACGGATGGTTGGAACTTTCGCGGTTGCTGGACCGTCCGAAGCTCACCTTGTGGAATGAGAGCAGCCGTGCGCACGATCAGTTTGCTTGTCGCAACGATGCTGATGCCGATCCTGGTCGTGGCCAGCGAAGTGGCAACGCAATCGGTGCAAAATCCGGTGATCGATGCGCAGGGATTCCTGCAAAGTTCGCGCGCGGCACTCACGCACCGGCAGACGCATCGGGTCGGTGAATCCGGGTTTTTCCGCATGATGGCGGAGCCGGGCACGATCGTGCTGGATGCGCGCAGCCGCGAGAAGTTCGACGCCTTGCATATCGCCGGTGCGGTCAATCTGAGCTTTTCCGACATCGCAGTGGAATCTCTGGCGAAGGTGCTGCCGAACAAGGACGCGCGCATCCTGATCTACTGCAACAACAATTTCCGCAATGACGAACGCGCGTTTCCGACCAAGAAAGCGAGCGCTTCGCTCAACCTGTCGACCTACAGCGCGCTTTACGACTACGGATACCGCAACATCTACGAGTTGGGTCCGAATATCGATGTGAAGTCGACGAAACTGCCCTTGGTCGCCACGCTCGACACGGACACCCGACAGGCCTCGTTGTAGGAGCGCCATGAATGGTGCTCCTACAGACGGCGGTCGGGTCAGCGCTTCTTGCCGGCGACGATGACGACATCCGCGGCGCGTTTCGCGAACAGGCCGTTGCTGATCACGCCGGTAATCTGGTTGATCTCGGCTTCGAGCTTGAGCGGATCGGTGATGACCAGATTGTGCACGTCGAGGATGACGCCGCCATTGTCGGTGATCACGCCGTCGCGCCATACCGGTTGACCGCCGAGCTTCACGATCTGTCGGGCAACATAGCTGCGCGCCATCGGAACCACTTCGACCGGCAACGGGAACTTGCCGAGCACGTTCACCTGTTTCGCGGCATCGATCAGGCAGACGAATTGCTTCGAGGCCGCGGCGATGATTTTTTCGCGCGTGAGCGCCGCACCGCCACCCTTGATCAGGCGGTTGTGCGGATCACATTCATCGGCGCCGTCGACATACAAGGCGAGATCACCGGTGTGGTTCAACTCGAGCACGGCGATGCCATGCGCTTTCAGTTTCGCCGTGCTTGCTTCGGAACTGGACACCGCGCCTTCGATGCGCGACTTGATGTTTGCGAGCGCGTCGATGAAATGTGCCACCGTCGAACCGGTACCGACGCCGACGATCATGCCGTCCTCGATGAATTCGATCGCAGCTTCGGCCGACAGGCGCTTCTCTGTTTCCTTGTCCATGTACTTCACTCCGATGCGACGATGGTTTGCCATTGTGATGCCGTCACCGGCAACACCGAGAGGCGATTGCCGCGGCGTGTCAACGCGAATTCGCCGAGTTTGTCCATCGACTTCAGTTCGTCGAGGGTGATGATGCGCCTGAGCGTTCGCACATAGCCTACGTCGACGCAAAGCCAGCGCGGGATTGCGTGCGTGCTGGCCGAGTCGAAATAGTCACTTTTCGGATCGAACTGGGTTGGATCCGGATAGGCGAGCTTCGCCACCGAACACACACCGACAATGCCCGGCGCCGCGCAATTGGAATGGTAGAAAAAAATTTCGTCACCAAGTTTCATGCCGTCGCGCATGTAGTTGCGCGCCTGATAATTGCGCACACCGCTCCACGGCTCGCGCTTCACCTTGGCGAGTTTCGTGATCGAGAATTCGTCGGGTTCGGACTTGATCAACCAGTGGTTCATGGGCGGGCACTCAGTGGGTGGCGCTGCAGTCAATCAAGCATTGCAGTCGATCAATTCGTGCTCGGTGACGATGTAATCCATGCGTACATCATGGGTGGCGACGGGCAGCATCGGCAACTCCTGAAACGCATAGCCGACGCCGACCAGCATGGTCTTCGCCGGGCGCGGCCGGCCGCCGAGAAAGGCGAAGCTGCGGTCATACCA
>JAYUXS010000317.1:0-3705 GCA_043752845.1 Lysobacterales bacterium
GCGATGAACTCGTCCGGGCCGATGCGGATGGCCGCGCCGGTCGGGCACGCGCGCACGCAGGCGGGGCCGCCCTTCAGGTCCTTGCACATGTCGCATTTCACCGCTTTTTTCTCCGCCGGCGAGGGCGGCTTCAGCGGGTCGTAGGGTGATTCGCCAGGCCCTGGCCCGGAACCGAACATCAACCAGCGGATCAGTCCCGGCTTCTTCGGCGGCTTCGCGGCCATATGGATGACGCCATACGGGCAATTGCGCTCGCAGTTGCCGCAGCCGATGCAGTTGTCGGCGATGAACACTTCGCCATTCGGCGCGCGATGGATGGCATCGGGCGGACAATCCTTCATGCAATGCGGATGTTCGCAGTGACGGCAGGACGTCGGCACATGCACGTTGGCAAATGTCGGGCCGGCTTCACGGTCAAGTCGAGAGGTACCGCTGTGGGTTTCCGCGCATGCCTTTTCGCAGTTGTCGCAACGCACGCACAACGACTCGTCAATCAACAGGATATCGGTCGCTTCACCGGCTCCCTGGGTGAGCAGGAACGAGACGATGTCGCTGCCGGCGCCGATCTGCTGCATCGCCAGGTTCGCGGCCGTGCGCGCCGAGTATTCGGCTTGCAGGCGCAGGCGCAACAAGGGGTCGCGGTGCACGGCGCGTTTGAAAGCTTCGCCGTCGATGCGGATGGTTTCGGTGGCAATCGCTGCCTTCGCGGTCGCCGAGCGCTTGCTCTCGCCGAGCAGGGCCATCTCGCCGACATAGCTGCCGGCCGGCACATAGGACAACACGATTTCCTTGCCGCCGATCTCGCGCGAAATGGTCAGCGAGCCGCGCCGCACCAGGTGCAGGCAATCACCAGCTTCGCCCTCCTTGAACAGCACGTCGCCGGCGCGGAACAGGCGGATCTCCGCCGATTCCACGAGTTCCCGCAGTTTCTCGATGTTCGATTCCGGCGTGAAGCGCGACTGCAGCGCACGCGCGATGAACACCTTGTCGACTTCACGCTTCACGGCTTCAACGGACTGGATCAATCGATTCATCGAGCGCCGTGGTGTTTCGATCAACATGCAATTGGACTGTGCAATCACTTTCGCCGAGCGACGGCGACCGGAGATCAGTCCCATTTCGCCGAAGAACTCGCCGGCTTTCAGGGTGATGCGCTGATTGTTCGCCTCGTCCACGACGACCGCCACTTCGCCGTCGACGATCGAAAAAAAAGAATTGGTGTAGTCATTGCGCTCGAAAATGGTTTCGCCGGGACGCGGCGTGCGAATTTCCGAGTCAAGCAGGAATTCGCGCAATTGAAGCGGCGTGATCTTGGCCAGCAATGGCACGCGCGCCTGGATGCGCGCGAGCAGGGCATTGACGGTCGCGATGCCGGCGACATTGCGGAACTTGGCCTTGAGCAGGGGTTCGTCGGCGGGTTCTACCTGGCGACCGAGAATGTATTCGACCACCTCAAAGCCCTGATTCATCGCCTGCTTGATCAACGGATATCCGGCGAGGGCGCCGACGATGTAGATGCCCGGCACGTTCGATTCGTACTGCGGCGAGATCGCCGGCACCGCATTCGGGTCTTTACTCGGGAACACCACGCCACAGGCTTCGACAAAGGCGCGCGGCGCAGTGGCACCAAGGCGCGCGATGATGCGGTCGCACAGGATTTGCGCCTTGCCGCTCTGCGTCGTGATGTGCAGGCGCAAGGGTTTGCGACCGACCCGCAGGGCTTCGACCGATTCCGGCGCCGAGTGGTAGTAGCACTGCATCGTGCCTTCATCGATAGCGCGCAGGATAAGGCGCAGATTGCCTTCCTTGGCGCGCGCGAATTCGTCGCGACGGTTGATCACGACGACGTGGTTCTGCTTCGCCAGCGCCAGCGCGTTTTCGATTGCGGCGTCGCCGGCGCCGACAACGACGATGGTTTCGCCTTGATACGCGCCTGGGTCGTCGAGTTGGTACTGCACCGTCGGCAGGTCTTCACCGGGTACGCCAAGCTTGCGAAGATTGCCCTGCATGCCGATGCCGAGCACGATCTTTTTCGCGCTGAATCGGGCGCCGTTGCTGCACTGGATCGAAAAGCCGTCTGCATCCGGCTGGATTTTGCTGACCTCATGGCCGTGGTGAATATTGACCTTGAGCCGGTCGACGCCGTCGTTCCAGTCCTGCAGGATTTTTTCGCGACTGCCAGCGCGAAAAGGCAAAGGCGAGCGCAATGGCAAAATACCGGGCTCGTCCATCACATGCTTGGCTTTCTGGTAGCGGAAAATGGTGTTCGACAGGTGCGGCGCGGCCTCCAACAACACATGCGACACGCCGAGTTCGGCGGCATGCGCGGCCGCACTCAGTCCCGCGGGGCCGGAACCGATCACCGCGATATCGACACGTTCACTCATGACCACTCCATTGCGTTCGATGGTATCGGTCTGTTGACCACCTCGGCTAGCGTTCCTGCCACATTCCGTTGCGAATGAGTGCGCTGGTCGGCGGCGCGGTTCGCGACTGGCCGCCTACAATGGGGCCTGAGCGGGAGGCGCTATGAGCAATCTTTATCAGCGACTGGCACAAGGATTTCCGGAACGTGCGCTGCCGACACGTACGTCATTGCCGACGGATGCACGGGGTTTTGCGCAGTGGGTCAACGCTTTGCCCTTGGCCAATGCACTGGCCGCGTCGCGGACATTGTTGCAGGGCTTGAAGGAGTTGAACGGGCTGCGCATGGATGCCGCATTGCGTCTGCATGCGCTCGAGACCATGCGTTCGCCGATCGCGCAATTGGTCGCGCAAGCGGATCGACAGGTGGTGGGTTCGAGTTTTCCTTTGCCGCAGGCCAAACAGCAGATCGGGGTGCAGTCGCGAGAGTTCCACGACGAACTGGCGCTTGGCTATCGCATGGCCTTGCACGATCTCTGTGCGCCCGCCGGCAAGCTGCCGTTCCTGAAGGGAGGTTCGGCCGCGCTCGCCGCTTCGCGCGCACTGTCGCACCACGCCGAGGCGTTGTTGCGGGGTTATCTCTTGTATCTGTCGCCGGCGCGCGGGGCGTGGCAATCCATGCACGACATCTACCGCTTCACCGCAGCGATTGGTGTCGTCGACAAGCATGTCGCTGATCCGCTGCTCGACAAGGCCGTGGTCAGCACCAATCAGGCCTACGCACATGCCTTGTTGCTCGCCATCAGTAACCCGTATCGCTTGATGCAGAAGGAAATGGTTGACGCGCATGAGGCCATGCGGCAGTGGGCGAGCTACTGCGAATTGTCGACGCTCGGCGGCGGTCATGGTTTCGACGTTGTCCAGGATGAAGATCGTGGCCCCGGTTATTCGCCGCAGGAACAGCGCGCAGCCGACACCGCGCGCATCGCGTTCTCGCCCGAGAAGGCACGCCAGTTCGTCGATCGTGAACTGTCGTTGGCCAGTGCGATGGGTGGACCGCTCAGCTTCGGTCTGAAGGGTGGCCCCAAGATTGCCGTGGCACAGGACTTGATCAAGCGGCTGATGTGGGCTTGGCGACCGCAGTTCGATCGCGACCATTCGCGCCTTTCGGCTGGCCATGAACTGGAAACCCTGATCGGCTTGCACGCGATCCATTTTCATATTTCCGGACGTCTCGACTTCGAGAACTTCGTGCGTGAGTTGCGTGGTCCCGGCATCAGCCTGAGTGAACGCGACAAGACCGCTTCCTGGGCGCAAGGTGGCGGCGACGCCGCGCGGGCG
>JAYUXS010000318.1:0-3694 GCA_043752845.1 Lysobacterales bacterium
CAGCACCGCGAGCACCGCGACAGCATCGGCGGGATCGACCCCCTCTGTCACATACGCGACAGCTGCAGCATCCAGCACCAATTCACCATTCGCGATCGCGGCATCGCCGCGTTTGATACGCGCGATGGTGCTACCCGCCTCCTTGCCGTTCGCAAATCCAACACTCTGCGCGAGCACACCGAGCGACTTTTCGGCGAGCTTGAAATAGAACTGACCATCGGCTTCGCGATACTGCTTCAATTCTGGCTGCAGTTCGGGCACTTCCGGCGAATTGGATGCGGGATCGGCGGACTTGATGCTTGCCAACGAACGCAATCCCACCGCCTCACGCAACTGCGCGATGAATGGCTTTGCCTCGGCACGCGCGCGCTCGGCGCCGCGCAGCAGCAGGGCTTCCACTTCCTGTGGGTGATCCATGTAGTGCTGGTAACGCTGACGCGCCGGCGCAAGATCCTGATCGATGCGCTCGAACAAGCGCTGCTTGGCGTCGCCCCAGCTGATGCCGTCGAGATACGCGGCGCGCATGGCCTCGGTTTCTGCAGCCGACGCAAAGGCCTGATAGATCGAGAACAGATGCGAGTCCTGCGGATCCTTGGGCTCGTCCGGCGCCTGCGAATTGGTCTTGATGCTCATCACCTGCTCGCGCAGTTTCGCCGGTGCCGACCACAGCTGGATGGTGTTGTTGTAGCTCTTCGACATCTTGCGGCCATCGAGGCCAGCGAGTGTCGCGGTGTGCTCGTCGACCAAGGCGTCCGGCAACACAAAATGTTCGCGACCGTAGACGTGGTTGAAGCGCTGACCCAGATCGCGCGCGATCTCGATGTGCTGCACCTGGTCGCGCCCGACCGGCACTTCGTGTGCATTGAACATCAGGATGTCCGCGGCCATCAGCACCGGATACATGTACAGGCCGGCATTGATGCCGGCATCGGCGTCACTGCCCTCGGCCACATTAGCGTCGACGGCCGCCTTGTAGGCATGCGCACGATTGAGCAGACCCTTGCCGGTGACGCAGGTCAACAACCAGGTCAATTCCGGAATCTCGGGAATGTCCGACTGCCGGTAAAACATCACGCGTTCCGGATCGAGCCCGAGCGCAAGCCAGGTCGCGGCGATTTCCAGCGTCGATGCCTGCACCAACTGCGGATCGCTGCAGGAAATCAGCGCGTGGTAGTCCGCCAGGAAGAAATACGATTCGACCTCCGGCGCGAGGCTTGAGGCTATCGCCGGCCGGATCGCGCCGACGTAGTTGCCAAGATGCGGAGAGCCGGTCGGCTTGATACCGGTGAGGACACGACGTTTGTTCATGGATCAGATTCCGCTGAAAAGTAGGTCGAGCGCGCGCGTGATCGCGTCGCGTTCGGACTCGAGACTCGCGACTCGCTTACGCAGACTGCGCGCGGGAATGGCGGCAAGCTCGGGAATGTAGATCAGATACTCGCGGTCGTCGACGCTGACCTTGGGCATAAGCATTGCAGTTGCACGACCTTCAACCAGCGAAAGCTTGGCAATCGGCGCGACTACGACGGTCAACATGTCGCTGAGCAATTCCGACTGCAGCACGACGAGAAACGGCGCGCGCTTTTGGGTCATCGCATTCTCGTTTCGATAGACATCGAAGCGGCGCATCAGAACATTCTCAGTCCGTCGCTCCACAGACCGTCGCGCTCGATATGGCGGTTGTATGCAGCAATCGCCTCGCGATTTTCGGAGCGCCATTGTTCCTCGCGCATCTTGCGCACGACTTCGGTCAGTGCCTTTTCGAACTCCGCCGAGAGATTGACTTTCATCAGCTTCGCCTCGGCCAACAAATCGGCCCGGATACTCAGGTTTGTCGCTTTCTTGAGTACAGCAGTCATGATCAAACCCCGCAGTTCAGGTGCGCATAGATTATGCGCATCGTTCCTGTGCAGCAACCGGATGTGGCCTGCTTCTCAGCGCCCGGCCGATGCTTGAGTTACGGTTCGTCACAATATTTGGGGACGAGCCATGAACACATCGGGATCAGGTTGGCGAGCGGCAATGTTGCTTTTGACGCTATTGGCGACCGGGCCGCTACTCGCGGTCGAACCCTTCTTCACACCAGCGGTACCGATCGGGTCGATCGAAGTGGACTTGCATGCGACCGAGGTCGTCGTCGCGAATACGCCAACCGTCGCCGGCTTCGGCGTACCGTTTCCGCGCGGCTCGATCACCGGCGCCGGTCTCGCCAGCCTGCGCGTGCTCGACGGCGGCGTCGAGATTCCGGCCTATGTGATCGAGCTGACACCATGGCGGCATCGCACCAATGCGGCGATCGACGGCCAGTCGTTGCGTGTGGCCTTGGTCCAGGTCGAAGTCAGTTTTGCGAACACGGCGACACCGAAGCGCGTCACCGTCGAATGGGGTGGTGCGGCACGCACGCTGAATCGCCCGACGCGGGCCCTGCGCGCGACCACCTGGCATCAGGTCACGACGGGCAGCTTCGTGACTGCCGACACTGTTTTCGAGCCGAATGTCTACGCGACGCTGCCGGCGCACTGGTTGAGCCGTGGCGCGCTGCGCCCGACGCAAGCCGTGCCGTTCGCAGCCGACCACCTGTCGACGCGTGACAACCCGGCAACCAATGACTCGATCGAGACGTGGCCTGGCTATACCGAGGCAGATCACGCGTTGAAGAACAATTTCTATTCAGTGATCAACGAGGACGATGCGCTGCCACTTTTTTGCCGGCGATCACGACGACCGCGGACGCGCACAATGGCAGCCCGCACGCATGGACCGCGGCACTCGGCTTCTGGACCGAACGCGGCGCCGCGTTCAAGTTGACGGCGCACACGATCGACTACGAAGTCACCGGCAGCAGCACGCGCCGCGATGGCGTGAACGCGATGATCAACGCCTTTGCCGCGCACCAGAACGGCGTGATTGCCGGCATTCCCGCAGTTCGCATCGATGGCGGCTGGTACCACACCGGCAACCAGCATGGCGACTGGGACGGCAGCGCTTATGGCGCCTCGACCTGGATGACTGCGCTGCTGACCGATGCGTTGCGTCGCGCCTACGTCACCGCCGAGGACACGCCGACGGCCGACATGATCCGCCGCAGTGGCACCTTTCTGCGCACGGCGCTGCGCACCGAGAGCAGTGGTTTCGGTGTCGTGCTCGCGCCGCGCTATGTCATCGAACATGACGGCAGCGATTTCGCCACCGAGGGTCCGATCCACGATATCGAGCACGCGCTCGATGTCGTCGGCGCGCTGGCCTGGGCCGACTATTTCGGCGCCCTGCTCGGCCAGCCTGATGCATTGCTGGCGCAGACCATCGAAGATCTATATGGCACCTATGACGTCGGCGTGAATGACTGGATCCGCCCCACGGCACCGATGGCCAACCCGCCGAACACGGCCTACCGCGTGGGTCCATGGCGCAAATGGGGCTGGGAACATCGCAGCACGGACGGATTCGCTTGGGCAATCGTGGCCGCCGCCGCTGAACCGCCGCTGTTCGCGAACGGTTTCGAGTAAGCGCTCAAACCCCGATTCGGACAACACCGCGTTGCAGACATTACCCAACGACGGAGGCTGTCATGAAATCGCAGTTTGCTTCAACACTTGCTTCAGCACTTGCTGCACTGTTCGCTTCACTGGCACTGACCACATCCTGCGCCGCGCACGTGCATGATCTGGTCGACATGCAGGTCGTCGACCGCGAC
>JAYUXS010000319.1:0-3690 GCA_043752845.1 Lysobacterales bacterium
GCGATGGCCTACGGCACCGGATCGGTACCGCGTTGCGACAAGTTGTTCGGTCCGGGCAATGCCTTTGTGACCGAAGCGAAGCTGCAGATCGCTGGTGACGGTATCGCCATCGACATGCCGGCCGGGCCCTCGGAGGTCATGGTGATTGCCGATGACGCTGCGAATGCCTCGTTCGTTGCGGCTGACTTGTTGTCACAGGCCGAACATGGGTCGGATTCACAAGTCGTATTGGTCAGCACCAGTGCGGCGCTGATCGAAGCGGTCGCTAAAGAGATCGAGATTCAGCTTGCCGCGTTGCCGCGTGCCGAAACGGCGCAGCGTGCACTCGCCAACAGCGTCGCGATTCATGTCGACACGCTCGATGCGGCAGTCGCGATTGCGAATGACTACGCGCCCGAGCACTTGATCGTGCAAACGCACACACCGCGTGATCTGCTGCCCGGCATTCTTGTCGCGGGGTCGGTATTTCTCGGTGCCTATGCGCCCGAGTCACTCGGCGATTATTGCTCCGGCACCAATCACGTATTGCCCACGAACGGCGCGGCGCGTGCATTCAGCGGCGTGTCGCTGACGAGTTTCCAGAACTTCATCACGGTGCAGGAAGTGTCGCGCGCCGGTCTGCAGGCGATCGGGCCATGCGCGATCACGCTCGCCCGCATCGAAGGCCTGGAAGCCCATGCCAATGCAGTTCGCCTGCGCCTGGAGGCAGCCCCATGAGCGCGCTCGATCTGGCCAGACCCGAACTGTTGGCGATGGCGGGGTATTCGTCGGCCCGCCTGGAAGCGAGTGACGGCGAAATTTTCCTGAATGCGAACGAGTCGCCTTGGAATCCACTCGCGATCGGGCGCATCAACCGTTACCCCGATCCGCAACCACCGCCCTTGCTGGGCGCGCTGGCGGAGATGTATGAGACCGATCCATCGTGTCTGCTCGTCGGTCGTGGCAGCGATGAACCGATCGACCTGTTGACGCGCGCCTTCTGTCGCGCAGGCCGGGATTCGGTGCTGATCGCGCCGCCGACATTCGGTATGTATGCGGTCGCGGCACAGGTGCAGGGCGCCGCGATCCGCAATGTGCCCTTGTTGTCGGGCGATGGATTCCGCTTCGACATCGACGCCGTGTTGGCGGCCGTCGACACGACGACGAGGATCGTCTATGCCTGCACGCCGAACAACCCGACCGGCAACAGCACCGATCCGGATCGCTTGCTCGAACTCGCCGGAGCACTGCGCGATCGCGCCCTGCTGGTCGTCGACGAGGCCTATATCGAATTCGCACCGCTTCGATCATTGGCCGCGCAAGCGGGTCGACCAGACAATCTGGTCGTGCTGCGCACTTTGTCTAAAGCGCATGGGCTCGCCGGCATCCGCATCGGCACGGCGATCGCAGCGCCCGAAGTGATTTCGTTGCTGAAGCGCATCATGGCGCCGTATCCCTTGCCCGAACCGAGCATCGACGCGGCGATGAAGGCGTTGTCCTGGGAAGCACGCCAGTTGACACAAGCGCGCATCGCCACCGTGAGCGCAGAGCGGCAACGCATGCAGGCGGCTTTGGTCGACTGCGCCGGGGTGATCACCGTGCTGCCGTCGGACGCGAACTTTCTCGCTGTGCGCTTCGATGATCCCGAGACGCGTTATCGACAGCTGGCAAATGCCGGTGTGATCGTGCGCAAACTGATGAAATATCCGGGCCTTGAGAATGCGCTGCGCATTTCGATCGGCACCCGCGACGAAAACGATGCGGTGCTGGCGGTGCTGGCAGCGCGCAAGGAGGCGGCATGAGCCTGCGCAAGATCCTGTTTCTCGATCGTGACGGCACCTTGATCGAGGAGCCCGCGGACTTCCAGATCGACGCCCTGTCCAAGTTCAAACTGATCGCGGACGTGATCCCGGCACTGATCCAGTTGCGCGACGCCGGCTTCGAATTCGTGATGGTGTCAAATCAGGACGGGCTCGGCACGGACAGCTTTCCGACCGCAGATTTCGAGCCGCCGCAGGCACTGCTGCTGCATATCCTCGAATCGCAGGGCATCCGCTTCTCCGCCATCCACATCGATCCGCATTTCGAACGCGACAACGCAGCGACGCGCAAGCCCGGCATCGGCATGCTGCTCGACTATCTCAAGGGCGGCACGCTCGATTTTGCGCAAAGCGCCGTCATCGGCGATCGCGAGACCGACTTGCAGCTCGCGCAAAATCTCGGAGTGCGCGGGTTCCGCCTTGGGCCGGATCACTTTTCCTGGTCGGAACTTGCGCATCTGCTCGCGCGTGCGCCACGGCGTGCCACGGTCGAGCGCAACACCAGCGAGACAAAGATCCGGGTCAGTGTTGATCTCGATCGCGAAGCGAAGGCCGAAGTCGCCACCGGTATCGGCTTCTTCGATCACATGCTGGAACAAATCGGTCGTCATGGCGGTTTTGCGCTGACCTTGACCTGCGCCGGCGACACCCATATCGACGAACACCACAGCATCGAAGACTCGGCGCTGGCGCTCGGTGAAGCCTTGCGCAAGGCACTCGGCGAAAAGCGTGGCGTCGGTCGCTACGGGTTCACGCTGCCGATGGACGAGACGCTGGCGAGTGCCGCGCTCGATCTCTCGGGTCGTGCCTACTTCGTTTTCGAAGGCGTATTTCCACGTGGTGAAGTCGGTGGCATGGCGACCGAACTGGAGCCGCATTTCTTCCGTTCTCTGTGCGACGCCATGGGTGCAAACCTGCACCTGCGCGTCCAGGGCGAGAATACCCATCACATGGTCGAAGCCTGCTTCAAGGTCGTGGCGCGCGCGCTGCGTCAGGCCATTCGCCGCGAGGGCGATGCGATTCCCAGTACGAAGGGCAGCTTGTGATGGGCTCAGCGATGACACGCGACGTCGTCATGCTCGACTCCGGCGGCTGCAACCTCGCCTCGGTGCAGTTCGCGTTCGAGCGACTCGGCGTCGTTGCAGAACTGACGCGCGATGTCGAACGTATCCGGCGCGCGACCCATGTCGTGCTGCCGGGTGTCGGTGCCGCACGACCGGGCATGCAGCGGCTGCGCGATGCCGGGCTCGATCGGATCATTCCGACACTGACCCAGCCGGTGCTTGGGGTTTGTCTCGGCATGCAATTGCTGTTCGAGGCCAGCGAAGAATCGGAGACGCCATGCCTCGGCATCATTCCCGGACGCCTGACGCGCTTCGATCCGGAGCGATGCAAGCGTGTGCCGCATATGGGCTGGAACAATCTCGTCGCGCGGCGCGCATCGCCCCTGCTCGATGGGCTCGATGCCGGCGCCTATGCCTACTTCGTGCACAGCTACGCGGCACCGGTGTCAGCCGCGACCGTCGCGACTTGCGACTACGGCGGCGAATTCTCGGCTGTGGTGTCGCTAGGGAATTTTCATGGCGCGCAGTTTCATCCCGAACGTTCTGCCGAAGTCGGTGCGCGCCTGCTGCGCAATTTTCTGGCGTTGACATGATCGCGATACCCGCCATCGATTTGCGCGCGGGCCGCGTCGTGCGCCTGACCCAGGGCGATTACAGCCAGCAACGCGACTACGCGTTCGACGCACTCGCGCTGTCGCAACGTTATGCGACCGATGGTGCGCAACGACTGCATCTCGTCGATCTCGACGCCGCCAAGGATGGTGGTCAGCGCAACCGTGCCTTGCTTACCCAGATCGCGCAGGCGCTCGCCGTTCCGGTGCAGGCCG
>JAYUXS010000320.1:0-3683 GCA_043752845.1 Lysobacterales bacterium
CGATCTTCACGCGTCGCGAAGTGCGCCGGCTCAACAGCCAGCCGACTGGCGCGCTCAGCGCGAGGAACAATAGTCCGGGCGCAGTGACCGACCAGCCGGACGCATAAATCACCCAAACCGAAAACGCGAGCGCAGCGAACCCCAACACGCGGCTGGCCGCGCGCTGTCCAGCGTCGACCATCACCGCCAGCGCGCACAGCGAATAACAGCCGAGCACCAGCACCACGCTCACGTTGAGGATGACGTTGAACTGCGCATTGAGCGTGGGCGAAACCGTCGCCAGCGCCACCGCACTCATCATCAGCGCCAATGAGATCAGTCCGCGGCGTGGATGCTGATTTGGATCCGATTCGGTCACGAAGCGCGGCAAGAATCCGGCCGCCGCGCCGCTGCGCGCGCATTCGCCCGAGACCAGAAAAAAGCCGACGAGGGTGCCACAGACTTTCAGGATCGCGCACACCGCGACCACCACACCGGCACCACTGCCCAAGACACGCGCGACGATTTCGGCGAAGGGCGCAGTCGACGACTGCAACTCGCGCGCCGGAATCACACCCATCACGGCAACCGACGCGGCGATGTAAACCACGCCAGCAAGCACGACCCCGCCGATTGCCGCGATCGGCACATTGCGCTGCGGATTCTCGACCACGGCGCTGACGAAGTTCGCGCTTTCCAGACCGATGAATGCCCAGAAGATGATCAGCAACGACGGCGGCACGGTGGCGATCAGCGGCTGGCCGGTGACATTCCACGAATCCATGAACGTCGTCGTGGAGAACGCTGAAAACCCGACGACAATCGCGGCCACGATCGGCATCAGTCCGATCAGCAAAGTCGCACTGGAAATGCGCGTCACCAGACGCGCACCGAACAGGCACACGATCGTGAACAGCCAGATCAGGGCCAAGGTGGTCAGCAGCGTGGCGAGTGGCGACTTGAGCACGGGAAACAGCAGCCCGAGATACCCGACCGCGGCCAACGCGACGGCGACATTGCCGATCCAGTTCGTCGCCCAATAGGCTGCCCAGGACACGAACCCGGCCGCCGGATGCAGGGACTGCGCTGGCCATTGCACCAGCCCATCGGGATTGGGCCGGGTGGCGCCGAGCACCGCGAACATGCCGGCCAGCAACAGTGCGCCGGCCAGCGTGATGACCCAGCCGATCACCGTCGAAGAACCGATCGTCGCCAGCGTCGCCGGCAACAGGAAAACGCCCGACCCGATCATGTTGCCGGCGACGAGGCCTGTCGCGAGCACCGGGCCGATCTTGCGTGAACGATTGGGAGCGCTGCGCATGCCCGATGTTTGCCTAATTGACCCGCCGCGACAGCGACGGATTGTGACCATGATGCGAATGTCGATGACCTATTCGCTCGGCCGCCGATACGCCGAGCGGCGAACCATCCATTCCGAGATCACCAGTGCACCGATCGACAGCAGCACCGACACGATCGCGAGACGGCCAATGCCGGCGTCCGCACCGGGCACTTGGGTCAGCGTGTGGATCGCGAGCGAGATCGTCTGCGTCTCGCCGGGAATGTTGGATACGAAGGTGATCGTCGCGCCGAATTCGCCGAGCGCCTTGGCGAACGCCAGCGTCATGCCGGCCACGATGCCGGGCATGCTCAACGGCAGGATGACCTGCCAGAACGCCGACCACGGCCGGGCACCGAGGCTCGCTGCCATTTCGTGGATGTTGCGCGGAATCGCTTCGATCGACAGCCGGATGGCGCGGACGAACAATGGAAACGCCATGATCGCCGCCGCGATCACGGCACCGGTCCAGCGGAAGGCAAATGTGAAACCGAACCATTGGTCCAGCCAATGTCCGAGCAGGCCCTGACGTCCAAGCAGCACCAGCAGGAGATATCCGGTCAGCACCGGCGGCATCAGCAATGGCAGATGCACGAGCGCGTCGAACAGCACCTTGCCGCGGAACGACCATCGCGCCAGCACGTAGGCGGTCGCCACCGCGAACGGCAGCGCACAAAGCACCGAGAGCATGGCGATGCGCAGGCTCAGCGCAATCGCAGTCTATTCGTCCGGCGTGAACACGTCAGGGTGAACTGAAGCCGGCACGGCTGAAAATCGCCCACGCGTCGGCGCTCTTCAGGAACGCGAGGAAGCCTTCGCTCGAGCGCGCGTCGGCAGCGCCCACCCTGGCCACGGGATAGATGATCCGGTCGTGACTTGCTTGCGGGAAAATGGCGACAACTCGCACCTTGGCTTCGGCTTTCGCGTCCGTCGCGTAGACGATGCCGAGCGCTGCTTCACCTCGTGCGACGAAGGCCATCGCGGCACGCACGTTGTCGCCCTGCGCGAGGCGCGCCGAGAGCAAATCCCAAAGCCCGAGTTTGCTCAGCGCCTGCCTGGCATAGCGTCCGGCCGGCACGCTGACCGTCTCTGCCAGCGCCAGGCGACCATCGCCCAATGCCTGCCGTACAGATTCGGCACGATCGAGCCGCACCGATTTCAATGTGGAACTGGCCGGGACGATCAGCACCAGGCGATTGCCCACCAGGTCGAAGCGCGTGTCGGCATCGATCTGCCTGCGTTCCGCAAGTTCGTCCATCCATTCGTGGTCGGCGGAAATGAAGACGTCAGCGGGCGCCCCCTGTTTGATCTGCTGCGCCAGGGCGGAACTGGCCGCGTACGACACGACAACCTTCTGGCTGGACCGTCGGGTCCATGCTGCGGCCACCGCGTCGAGACTTTCCTTGAGGCTGGCGGCCGCAAACACTGTGATCGCAGGCGGGGCTGCGGCTCGCGACAGCACCGGCAGCAGCGTGATCATTCCCAGCAGCAGACAGGTTCGACGGATTCGGTCCATGGGCGTGCCCTCAAGCGTTGCGTCGATCAATCCGCAGTCTGAGGTGCGGCGGTCGCTGCGTCGACCACTTCAACTTGTCGCGCCGTGCAGATTTCCTTGCATGCGGACTGACATGCCGGACCCGATCATGTTGCCAGCCACGAGGCCGGTCGCAAACACCGGGTCGATCTTGCGTGAGCGTGCCGACACCGTGCTCATCGCGTGGTCATCGGCAGTCGTTGCCCCAACCCTTGGCGCGATTTTGCAGCTCGCAGTTCGCCTTCTTGATCGGCGCCCACACCTCGCGATTTGGATAAGTGCCGCTGGTGCAGATGCAGTACACCTGACCGTCGGCTTCGGTCAGGCCGCGCAGATCGGGCAACGCGAAGTTGGTTATCCCGTCGCCGCCGAAATCAGGGCCCAGAAGGGTAAAAAGGGCTTGATTACTTTGAATCTGAAGCTGTCGCCCGTCCGCAAGCGAGCAGCCTCTCAACTCCCGCACGGAATCAGGCGGCACCAGGAGGGCACTTCCCATGAAACATTCACTGACTCGGGCCCTCACCGCCTCGGTCGTCTCCGTTTCGGGCTTCGGCGGTGTGGGCTCTGGCGGCGCAGCATCCTCGGCTGCAGTGGCGTCGATGTCCCCGGTTTCCGGCGCTGCTTCAGCGTCATCGAGCTCTGCGTCGATCACATCGGGGTCACCGACCGATTCTTCCTCGGCATCGGGCTCCGCCATATCATCGGACTCATCCGTCGCCATCTCTTCATCGACCAGATTTTCGTCAGCTACCTCTTCATCGACAACGTCCTCATCGAGCACGTCCTCGTCGCCGAATCCGGCATCGTCGTCGGCCTGCATCTCCTCGTCGT
>JAYUXS010000321.1:0-3675 GCA_043752845.1 Lysobacterales bacterium
CCAGGACAACACGCGATCCATCACGGGAAATCCGCACTTCGTCACCTGGCAGACGAAATTCGCGTGGCAGACGAACTGCCTGTGAGCCGCCGGATGTAAATATCTTTGCTGTCTTCATGACCCGTTACCTCAACGTAGCTATGTCACGTAGCTACATTAACATGGGCTCGGCCCAACATTCACGATCGCGGCCAGCAGCCCGCTCTCGCGCCGCACCCGTCGGGCGAGCGCGGCGTCGATGATTTCGATGCTTCCCCAGATCTCGACACTGCGCCGCGCCCGCGACAGTGCGGTGTACAGCAGTTGCCGCGACAGCACGCGATTGTCGGCCAATGGCGGCAACACGATGCCGACGTGGCCGTATTCCGAGCCCTGGCTCTTGTGGATGGTGATGGCGCTGGCGCTCTGGTGCTCGGGCAACGCATTCGGCGACAAGGCCCGCACCGAACGCGCGCCGCTGGCATCGATGCTGTCGAACCAGACGCGCAGGTCACCATCTGCATCCGGCCAGCAGATGCCGAGATCACCGTTGAACAGGCGCTGCGGATAGTCGTTCTGGCTGATCATGATGCTGCGCCCGGCGAACCAGGTCGCGTCCCGGTCGATATCGAGTTCGACGCGCAGGCGTTGTTCGATCTGGCGCGACACCGCGGCCGCGCCGAACTCGCCTTCGCGCAGTGCGCACAACAACTGTTGTTCGCCCAGTGCGCGCAGTGCGTTGGCGGCATCCTCGGCCGCTTGCGCTGCATCGAGCGGCCGAGCTCGCCGTTTCTGGTCGCCAACAAGGTTGTGAATGTTGGTTGCCAGTACGGCCGCCCAGCACATGATCTCGCGCGTTAACATGCGGGCGTCGACCACGTGACGAATGCTGATCACATCCGGCGCTGCCGCGACACTTTGCATGAAGCGCGCGCTGTCGCCATCTCGCGCCGCGCGGTTGAGCGGAAGCAAGTCGGCATCGGCGCGAAAGACGTGATCCAGTTGGACCCACTGCGGCGCGCCGAGCATGCCGAGTGCGGCGACAATGTCCATCAGCGCCGATCCGGCTTCGACCGACGTCAACTGGTCGGCATCGCCAAGCAGGATCAAGGTGGAGGTCGCAGGCGTTGCCTGCAATAACACGCGCAGCAGATTCAGGTCGATCATCGAGGCTTCGTCGACGACGATGATGTCGGCCGCGAGCGGCATACGGGTGCCCGCACGAAAGCCGCGCGCCGGGTCGTGGCCGAGCATCCGATGCAGGGTCAGGGCTTCGAATTCGGGTAATGCGTCCAGGAGCGGTCGCCGATACTCCGGCAAGTTTTCGCGCATCTGTTCGACGCCAGCGCGCAGCGCCTGCACCAGCCGCTGTGCGGCCTTGCCGGTCGGTGCCGCGGTGGCGATGCTGAGGGGCTTGTTCCTGGAAGCGATCAGGGCCAGCAACATGCGCAGTACGGTCGTCGTCTTGCCGGTGCCCGGACCGCCGGTCAGCACCAACAAGCGATGTTCGGTCGCGCGTTGCACCGCAAGCTGTTGTTGCGTGGTCGCGCTGGCGTCGGTGTCGGCAAACAGCGCGTCGATCAGTGTTGCCAGCGATGGCGAAGCAGCCTGCGCGAACTGCATGCGCGCGTGCAGTGCCTTGGCGACTGTGCGTTCGCTGGCGTAGTTGCGCCACAGATAGAAGCGCTCGGCGTCGAGCACGAAGGCGCTCGGTGCGCTGCCATCGCCGACGAGTGTTTGAGCGCGTAGCGCATCGCGATCGGCCGCGCTGAGCGACCGCCGGTCCGTGACTGATTCGGCTATATCCAGCGACAGCGCGGTATGGCCGAGGCCGTCGGCATAACTGCACCACGCCGCCATTTCGGCGAGCAGGGGCGATCCACCGTGTGCCATCACGTATCGATAAAGCGCGCGGTCCAGCGCGCGCCATTCGGTACTCGAAAATTCGCCGCGCAGCGGGTTGAAGTGGAAGGCGCTCACTGACGAACCTCGCGTTCGGCACGCGCGAACATGGCCTGCGCCCGGGCGATGAAGTCGGGCGCGAAGCGATGGCACCAGATGCCCGCGGCCGCGCCCAATCCGAGCGCACGCAAGTAAAGATAGAAACAGCTGCCGAGATCGCGCTCGCGTTGATACGTCCCGATACGCCCTTGCAGATAACGATCGACCGCCAGTGTGTAGATGAAGGCCTGGAACGGATAGTGATCCCGACTCATCGCTGCATCGAGTGCTTCGCCCTGATAGCCATCAAGGCGGTCGCCGAGATCATTGCTCTTGTAGTCGGCGACGTGCACTTGTCCGCCATGCGTGAACACCAGATCGATCTTGCCGGTCATGAAGCCAGAGAGTTCGTGCCAGCCGAGGTGGGCGGGAATCAACCCGCCTTCCCCGTGTTGCGCACAGAGATTGCGCAAGGCCCCGACATCGGCTTGGTCGAGCAGGAACTGGAAGTCCATCTCGGCGCGTGACTGCGTGGGTGTGAGATCGATCAGACGCAAACCGGGCGCGATGTTTGCATGGAGGCAAGCGTCGATTCGCTGCACCAGTACATCGATCAGGCCTTCACGCTGGTCTACCGGGACGAGCACGCCGCTGCGCGCCAATTGCTCGCGGATCAGGCCGCGCTGCATCGCGAGCGGCGTCGTCGGGTCGCGATGCTCGAGGATGCCGTGCAGTGCCGTGCCGAAGGCGGCTCCGCGAAAATCCGCGAGCGCGGTCAATGCAGGATGCGGAACGGTGTTGTCTTCGGTGGCATCGATGTCATCGCTCGCAGTCGCGTCGTCCACCACTTCCGGCAGAACGAGCTGCTTGAAACCGTGGGTCAGGGTCGAGAAGCTGTGGCTGACCAGCGGGCGATGACCGCGGCGCGGCGTGCGCGCCAAACGCGGTGCCGGATCAAGGCTCGCCGGCTTCAGCTGGACGAATCCGGGCGGCGCATCCGCAATGATTGCGATGTGTGCCGACGCCTGCAGCAGCGGCCACTGCCAGCGTTCGCGCAAACCATCAAGCGCGGCGTTGCGAATATCGCCGGAATGCTTCGGTGGCGGGCCGAGAAACAGATGGCAAGCGTTTTTGGCACGAGTGAGCGCGACGTACAGCACGCGCATGCGCTCCTGCAGCGCTTCGCCGGCCGCGATCAGTTGTGCGTCGATGAATTGTTCGCTGCCGAGGTCGAGCACGCGCTTACCGTCGGCAGCGGTCGTGATCGGAAAATCCTCATCGCGACCGCGATGCGCCCACATCAGCGGCAGCAACACGATCGGAAACTCCAGACCCTTGGCGGCGTGCAAGGTCAGCAGTTGCACGCGTGCCTGATCGGATTCGATGCGCAGCAGACGTTCCTTGGCGGCGGACTCGTCGCTGCCGGTCGCACCTTCGCATTGACGCGCCAGCCAGGCCAGCAACTCGTCGCGGCCGTGCATGCGTGCCGACTCGTGCTGCAGGATCTCACCGAGGTGGCGCAGGTCGGTGAGCATGCGCTCGCCCTCGGGCTGGTTCAGCAGTTGTGCGGCGGCCAGTGCCAGCAAGGCGTCGACAACGCCCAGCACACCGCTGCGATCCCAGCGCAGAGACAGCTGCATGAACTGCTCGGCGTAGTCGCGCCAAAGATGGGTGTGTTCATCGAGTGCAAGCAGGGCGTCGAAGTCGAGGCCGAAGTACGGGCCGGCCAGCGCCGCACGCACGGCATGCGCATCG
>JAYUXS010000322.1:0-3669 GCA_043752845.1 Lysobacterales bacterium
AAGCCTTGAAGACGCGGAAGTTTTCGATGTGTTCGCTGCGACCATTGGCGGGACCGCCAGCGATTCCGGGTTATACGGACACGAACCCGGAGAACCAAATGCAAAAGCTCGTGTCGCTGTTTTTCGTATTCATGTTGGTCGGCACTGGCCTGCGCGCCGAGACCCTCGCGATGTCGATGGGCGGGGCTCTCGTTTGCGCCGTGCACGGTGGCGAAGTGCGCTGTTGGGGGACCACCGGCAACGGTGGCCTCGGCAGCCCCGGCTTGGACGAAGCCAATGTGCCGCGGACGGTATCGTCGATCACCACCGCAACCGACGTCGCCGTCGGCACCACCCACGGCTGTGCCTTGCTCGCGGGAGGCAGCGTGCAGTGCTGGGGCAATGGCCAGAGCGGACAGTTGGGCAATGGTGCCAATCCGGTTACACAGTTGAGTCCGGTCAGCGTTATCGGGCTCGCTGGCCCGGTGACCGCGATCGCGCTCTCGAATCTATCAAGCTGTGTCCTGATCCAGGGCGGCAGCGTGCAGTGCTTCGGATCGGATTTTCGTGGACAGCTCGGCAATGACACCGGCACGGCCAACACCAATGTCCCGGGAACCGTGGTCGGCATCAGTACGGCCGTTGCACTTAATGCCGGAGCAACGCATTTCTGCGCCGCGTTGGCTGACGGGACGGCCAAGTGCTGGGGCGACAACAGCAGCGGTCAGCTCGGTGACAACAGCGAGATCGATCGCCAAGTGCCGGTTGTGGTCAGCGGCCTGGCCGGTGTGCAGCGCATCAGTGGCGGCGAATTCCACACCTGCGCCGCGACCAGTGCCGGCCTGAAATGCTGGGGCAACAACCTGTTCGGACAACTCGGTGACGGCGGTTTTGCCTCCAGTCTGGTGCCAGTGACCGGCACGGCGGTGGGTGGCAGCGGCATCACCCGGCTCGCGGCCGGTGGTCGTCACAATTGTGCCTTGCTGGCGAGCGGAGTGGTGTCGTGCTGGGGCCGCAACTTCGATGGCCAGCTTGGCCAGGCCCAGAACTCGATCTTCAGTACAGCGGGCGTCGCGATGCAGGGATTGCCCGGCGTGCCGGTGACATTGGTTGCAGGCAGCGCGACGACCTGTGCCCGCATGTCGGCGGAAGACATCCGCTGCGTGGGATCGGGCACCTTCGGTCAACTCGGCGACGCCCGTGTGCGCCGCTGGAAAGCGCCGGTGGATGCGGTATTCCCGTCATCTGCAGAACTCGACATGGGCAGCCAGCACACTTGCGCACGCACCGCGAACAGCCTGCAATGCGTCGGCTTCAATGGCGCGGGCGCGCTCGGTGACGGCAGCAACGAACGGCGTCTGCAGCTCGTCGATGTCATCGGTAGCAGCCCGTCCGGCAGCACCTTGGCCGCGAGCGAAACGCAGACCTGCAACTACGTCGCCGCATCGCTCAACAGCCAGTGCTTCGGCCGCAACGACTCGGCACAACTCGGTACCGCCGCAAGCACAGCGCAGCAGTCGACGGCGATCAATGCGCCGCTGGTCGGCAGCAACCGCCAGTATCTGCAAATCGCGCTCGGCACGTTTTTCGGCTGCGCCCTGTTGTCGGAAGACGATGGCAGCGGGCCGGTGAAGCGTGTGCGTTGCTGGGGCCGCAACGATCTTGGACAACTCGGTGATGGCACCACGACCGCGCACACCGCGCCGAACGCGGCCGCGTTGGCGAATCTGGTCGACCCGATCGCGATCGGCGCCGGCGAGTTTCACGCTTGCGCACTGGAAGCAGCGGGCACGGTGAAATGCTGGGGTCACAACATCTTCGGACAACTCGGTCGCGGCGTGTCCAGTGCTGTGCTCGGCACGCCTGATCTCGTGATTGGCATCACCACGGCGGCGCAACTTGCGGTCGGACGCGACGGACGCCACAGTTGTGTGCGCCTCGCCGACAACACAGTGAAATGCTGGGGCGCCGGTGGACGCGGCCAAATCGGTAACGGAACCAACTTCTCGAGCTCGCCGACGCCTGCGCTAGCCACCGGTCTGACCGGCGCGGTACACCTGATTGCCGGTGCCAACCACAGCTGTGCCTTGTTGTCGACACAAGGCGTGAAATGCTGGGGTTCGAACCAGTTCGATCAAATCGGTCCGACGGGAACTTCGGCAATTTTGACGCCGAACATTGTTGGCGGCCTGGCCGGCGGCGTACTCGAGATCGATGGCGGCGCGCAGCACAGTTGTGCACGGCTGGCCAGCGGCTGGAAGTGTTGGGGCTACAACGGCCACGGCGAACTCGGCAATGGTCAGGCCGGCGCAGCGTTGTTGCCTGTGCGGGTGGTGCAGCCCGGCACCTTGTTCATCGACGATTTCGAGTAACAAGGCGGCCGCACTCCCGAAAGACAGTGTCGCCCACAGCAATTGGCGCTATGTTTTGGCCGCAGATTGAATGGTGCGGCGATGGGTGAAGTTACCGAACTGTTGGAAAAATCACGCGCTGGCGAGGCGGGCGCATGGGATCGTGCGGTTGCGCTGGTCTATCACGATCTGAAGCGCATTGCGCGCGGCGTGCTTGGCGGCAGTGGCAGCGCAACGCTGGACGCGACCGGGCTGGTGCACGAGTGCTACGAGCGCATGGCGCGCCAGGAAGCATTCGCGGTGAACAACCGCGCACATTTTCTCGCGCTGGCGGCGCGTGCAATGCGCCAGCTGTTGCTCAATCATGCGCGCGACAAGCTCGCTGCGAAACGTGGCTCCGGTGCCACGCATGTCGATATTGACGACGCGCCGGACGCGGCCACAACCGAGGCACGGCAATTGCTGGAACTGGATTCGGCGCTGACGCGACTCGAACGCGAGAATCCGGCGTGGGTGCGTGTTGTCGAATGCCGGATTTTCGCCGGCATGACCGAACAGGAAACCGCCGATGCGCTGGCGCAGCCGCTGCGCAGCACGCAGCGTTCATTCGCACAAGCGCGAGAGCGGCTGACCCAGTTGCTGGCGGCTTGATGCCGCTGACGCGTCGATCAGCGCGGCGTATCCGCGGTGAATGCCGCTTGCGCCTCGAGCAGGGCCGACAGCGTCGGGTTCAAGTCGTCTACTGCCTCACGCAAGCTTGCGATCGTCGCCTCAAGCAGGGTCAGCCCGCGCTCGCGCTCGCCATGTGCGATCAGCAGGCGGGCGCGCGAACCCTGCAGTGCCAACACACGCAGATCGCTGCGCGGCAATGCCGCCGCCAGCGCATCCGCGCGATCCAGGATCGCCCCGGATTCGGCCAGGCGACCGAGTTCACGCAGGGCGTCGGCACGGCCGCGCGCGATCACCAGATGAAACGGCAACGGTGCCGGCTCGGCTCGCTTGACCGCGAGTATCTGCGCTGCGCGGTCCAGTAGCGGCAGCGCCTCGGTCGGACGCTTCAGCCGCAGGCGCACGTTCGCGAGATTCGACAAGGGCGAAATCAGCGGCAGCGTGTCCAGGCCATTGACATGCTCGTGGCGCGCGATCAGGTCGATCAGCAAGGGCTCGGCTTCATCGAAGCGACCCATGCCCATCAGCAGGAAACCGAGTTCGTTCTGCATCCACATCGAGTTCGTTGCTTCCGGGCCGTAGCGCTTGACCTGCAGGGCGTAGGCGCTCTGCAGCCCTTCGATCGCCTCGTTCATGCGGCCTTGCGCGCGACGCAAGTGCGAGATGTTGA
>JAYUXS010000323.1:0-3661 GCA_043752845.1 Lysobacterales bacterium
CAGGCCGATGGCGTGTTCGCTCGGCAGCACCGGTTCGCGCGGCGACGCAAACAGCCGGTGGCGTTCGCCGGGGTCATCCACGATCAGGTCAGCGTGCACGAGTTCTATCTGCAGTCCGGCGTCTGGCTCGGCAACGACAGCGCGCAACGGCACTACGCCAGCATCAACTACACCCACGTCGCCCGCGACATGGCGGCGCGGTCGCCGAGTCTGATCGTGCAACTGGTGGCGCGCCGCGGTGATCGCCTGAGTCTGTCCTGCAATCCCGATGTCACGCTCGAGTTGATCGAGCGCATCGCCGCGAACAAGCAGCCTCGCCCATTCGTCATCGCCGTAGTGCATCAGGATCTGCCTTTCCTCGGCAACGACGCCGAGGTTGGTCTCGATTTCGCTGACCTGATCGTGGATGACCCCGGCGAACGCCACCGGCTGTTTGCGTCGCCGCGCGAACCGGTGCTGCCGAGCGAACACGCCATCGGCCTGCATGCCGCAAGTCTGGTCAAGGATGGCGGCACATTGCAGATCGGTATCGGCGCGCTGTCCGACGCCATCGTGCATGCCCTGCTGTTGCGCGAACGTGAACCCTCGACCTTCCTGTCGGCGGTGCAATCACTGAGTGGCTTGCGCAGCCCCGCACTCGCAATTGAATCGTCGTCGTTTGCGCGCGGCCTCTACGGCGCCAGCGAAATGGTGATGGACGGCTTCATGCACCTGCGTCGGGCTGGCATCTTGCGGCGTCACGTCTTCGACGATCTCGGCCTGCAGCGATTGCTGAATTCGGGCGCGATCTCTGAGGTGGCCGACGCGACGACGCTCGATCGCCTGCTGGAAGCAGGCCTCGTGGCGTTGCAATTGGATCAGCCGAGTCTGCATTGGCTGCAGAAATTCGGCTTGGTCGATGCCGCAGTCAAGCTCGTCGACGGCGAATTGCGTTGGCCCGACGGCATGCGCTCAAGCAGTGACCTGAGCGACCGTGGCGCACGACGCATGTTCGGCGAGCACATGAGTGGCAAGGTACTGCGCGGCGGACGCTATCTGCACGGCGCGTTCTGGTTCGGCACACATGCGCTGCAAGACTGGCTGCGCGACTTGTCCGACGCCGATTACAACGGTCTGTGCATGACGCGTGTGGCGCATATCAACCAGTTGTACGGCGGGCGCGAGTCGCTGGACATCGCGCAGCGTCACGACGCGCGCTTTTTCAACACTTGCATGATGCACACGCTGCTGGGCGCGGCAGTGTCGGATGGACTGGCCGATGGCCAACTGGTCAGCGGCGTCGGCGGCCAATACAACTTCGTGGCGATGGCGCATGAGATTCCGGGCGGACGCTCGGCCTTGATGCTGCGCGCGACTCGCGACAACGCCCACGGCACCGCCTCGAACATGCTCTGGCATTACGGCCACACGACCATTCCGCGGCACCTGCGCGATCTGGTCATTACCGAGTACGGCATCGCCGACTTGCGCGGTGCGACCGACGAAGAATGCGTGATGCGCATGCTCGCGGTCTGCGACGCGCGCTTCGTCGACGAACTGACGGCGAAGGCGAAGTCGAACGGCAAGTTGGCGCGCGACTATGTGCTGCCGGACGTCGTCCGAGCGAATACACCGCAAGGCCTGCATGATCGCTTGAAGGCCAGCGGCGCGCTCGCAGCCCTGCCGAAATGGCCGTTCGGCTGCGATTTCGACGATACCGAACTGCAACTGGTCGCGGCATTGAAACGATTGAAAGCGCAGACCGCGACGCGATTCGGCCGCATTCAGACCGTTGCCAGCGCCGTGCTGTTCGGCAAGCCGCGACCTGCGCACGCTGCGGCGCTGGCGCGCATGGGTCTGCAGGCGCCATCGACGACAGCCGACCAACTGCTGGCGCGCCTGCTGTGCAAGGCGCTCGACGATACGGTGAACGCCTGATGTCGAGTTGCATCAGCGAGCGCGTGCTCGACGTGCGGCACTGGACCGACGCGTATTTCAGCTTCACCGTCACCCGTGACGACGGCTTCCGCTTCGACAACGGCCAGTTCGTGATGCTCGGATTGATGGTCAACGGCAAGCCGTTGATGCGCGCCTATTCCATCGCCAGCGCGAACTGGGAGGAAGAACTGGAGTTCTTCTCGATCAAGGTGCAGGACGGCCCGCTGACCTCGCGCCTGCAACACATCCAGCCGGGCGACGAATTGCTGTTGTCGCGCAAGCCGACCGGCACGCTGCTGATCAGCGATCTGCATCCGGGCCGCAATCTCTATTTGCTCGCGACTGGCACCGGATTGGCGCCGTTTCTGTCGATCATCAAGGACCCGGACACCTACGAGCGCTTCGAGCGGGTGATCCTCACCCATGGGGTGCGCAATCTCGCCGACCTCGCCTACCGCAGCTACATCGAGCACGAATTGCCACGCCACGAATTTCTGGGCGACGTGATCCGCGAAAAGCTGCGCTACTACCCGACCGTGAGTCGCGAGCCGTCGACCAACAGCGGACGGGTGACGACGCGAATGGCCTCGGGCGCGATGACGCGCGACCTCGATCTTGAGGCACTGGATCCGGTCCACGACCGGGCAATGATCTGCGGCAGCCCGCAAATGCTGGCCGACTTCCGCACCTTGCTCGACGCGCGCGGTTTCAAGGCGTCGACACGTATTGGCACCGCCGGCGACTACGTGTTCGAACGCGCCTTTGTCGAGAAATAGCCCGATGTTTCACTGGCCGACATTGAGCAACACACCGACGAAGATCATCGCCCACCGCGGTGCTTCGGGGCAGCGTCCGGAGCACACTGTGGTCGGACACGCGCTGGCGATTGCACAGGGCGCCGACATCATCGAACCGGATCTCGTGCCAAGCCGCGACGGCGTGCTGTTCGCGCGCCACGATGCCGGACTCGCGCGCAGCACCGATATCGCCCGTCGCCCTGCGTTTTCTGAACGTGCTACACGCAATCGGCACGGCAAACGCGACTGGCCGATCCATCATTTCCGTGCCGATGAACTCGACGCAGTGCGCGCGATCCAGCCATACCCGGGGCGCAGTCGAGCATTCGATTCACGCCATCGGCTGCCACGCTTCGAAGACCTGCTCGATCTCGCCACGGATGCTTCGACACCGACATGCCGCATCGGGGTCTATCCGGAACTGAAACATCCGGCTTACTTCACGGCACAGGGCATCGATGTGACTGCGCGCTGTATCGATACGCTCGCCGCGCGCCGGCATCGCGGCAAAGATGACCCGGTGTGGCTGCAATGCTTCGAGATCGACCCGCTGCGGCGTATTCACGAGACGCTTGATCTTGCCGTGTTCCATCTGATCGAGCCGGTGACCATCGGCGATGTCGCCTGGCTGCGCAAACTGCACGCGCAACACCCTTGGCTCGACGGCATCGCCTTGCCCAAACAAGCGCTGATCGGCGAGCGCGGCAATCCAGACCTCACCCGCGCGGCGCACGATCTCGGCTGGCAGGTCCACGTCTGGACCCTGCGCGACGATCAAGTCATGCCCGAGTTCACCGATGTCCGCGCCGAACTGCGCGCCCTGTTCGCGCTCGGCGTCGACGCCCTGTTCGCGGATTTTCCGGAGACGGCGTTGTCCGCACGCAATGATGAGATCTTACGCAGCCGGTAACGTCGACTATTGCGCTGCCCAGTTCAAGCGCCCATCC
>JAYUXS010000324.1:0-3658 GCA_043752845.1 Lysobacterales bacterium
GTCATCGATTTCAAGACGTTTCGGGCACGCGCCGCGGGCTGGCGCGACGCATTCGCGCGTGTCGATGGTGATCGCATCGCGCTGTATTTCGAAGATAGCGCCGAGTTCGCGGCGTCGTTGCTCGGCGCCTGGCACGCGGGCAAGCAGGCGGTGTTGCCTGCCGACGTATTGCCAGACACCGTGCAGCGCTTGACTGCGCTGGTCGCAGCCGTGGCCGGTGATTGGCCGGCGGCGACTGCGCTCAAGCGCATCGCCTGTGATGACGGCGAACACGGGAATGCGCAGCTGTGGCGTGCACTCGATGGCGCGGCGATGGCGATCCATGTGTTCACATCAGGTTCGACCGGTGTGCCGGGTCTGATCAGCAAGCGTCTTGTGCAGCTGACTGCGGAAGCGCACGCGCTTGAGCGCTGTTTCGCTGCACGTATCGGCCGCGGCGGTGTTTACGCGACGGTGACGCATCAGCACATGTACGGGCTGAGTTTTCGGGTGCTGTGGCCATTGGCCAGCGGTCGACCCTTTGCAGCGCAGCGCATGGTGTTTCCGGAGGATCTGGTCGCCGCCCTCAATACAGCGCGCGACGCGGTGTTGATCGCGAGTCCGGCGCATCTGAAACGCCTGCCCGAGCAACTCGACTGGACGCATGCGCAGTCCGCGTTGACCGCTGTGTTTTCCTCCGGTGGACCCTTGACGGACGATGCCTTGTCGCTCGCAGATCGACTGCTCCAACGACGACCGATCGAGATTTTCGGTAGTTCGGAAACTGGCGCGATCGCCTGGCGACAACGCTGCGGCGACTCGTCTGCAAGGTCCGGCTGGCAGGCATTGCCGGGCATGCAGTCACGCATCTCCGGCGAAAATCTGCAGCTGCGCGCGGCGTGGTTGGACAGCGCCGACTGGGAAACGAGCGCCGATCTAGTTGCGGCGACGGAAAACGGATTCGAACTGCTGGGACGTGCGGACCGCATCGTCAAGATCGAAGAAAAACGCGTATCGCTGGATGCGATCGAACGCGCGCTCTGCGAAAGCGGCTTGGTGACCGACGCGCGTGCTCTGGTGCTGCCAGGCGAGCGCACTCGGATCGGCGTTGTTGCGCTGCCCAGTGTGGACGCCTGGCAGCTTCATGATGCGCGCGGACGTGGGGTCCTGATCGATCTGCTGCGCCGGGTACTCGCCGATGGTCTGGAAGCCGTCGCTTTGCCGCGACATTGGCGCTTTCCATGGGCACTGCCGAGCAATGCCACTGGCAAGACGACACAAGCGGCATTGCTGGCGCTCTTCGACCCGCGCCGCCCGCATGCGCGTCTGCTCGAGCGCAGTGCCGAAGCCGCGACCTTGCTGATCGACGTCGCTGCCAACTCACCCTATTTCGATGGCCATTTCGCGGATGTGCCGATCCTCGCCGGCGTCACCCAGATCGACTGGAGCATCCTCTTCGCGCGTGAACTGTTCGCAGTTCCGGGCGAATTCGTGCGCATCGACGCGTTGAAGTTCCATCGCTGGATCGGGGCCGGTGCGCGTATCCAGCTGAGCCTGCGTTGCGTTGATGGCGTCATCGCGTTCCAGATCCAGTCGGATGCCGGCGCGCATGCCAGCGGTCGCATCGTGTTCAAGGCGCTCGCATGAAGCTCGGCGTCGTGATCCCGGTGTACAACCATGGCGCTGCGGTTGGCGCCGTGGTCGCGGCTGTGCAGCGTCACGGATTGTCCTGTCTGCTCGTCGATGACGGCAGCGAGCCCGGTTGTGCGGCCGTCATCCGCGAGCTCGCGAACGATCCGGCCGGCGACGTGCGCATGCTGCGTCTAGAGCCGAATCAGGGCAAAGGCGCGGCGATGATGGCCGGGTTCCGCGCATTGAGCGCCGAGGGTTACAGTCACGCACTGCAGATTGATGCCGATGGCCAGCACGACACTGGAGACTTGCCGCATTTTGTTGCGCTCGCCAAACAGCAGCCAGAGGCGGTGATCTGCGGCGTGCCGGTCTTTGACGAATCGGTGCCGAAAGGACGCTTGTACGGCCGCTATGCAACGCATGTCTGGGTGTGGATCAATACGCTGTCCTTCCGTATTCGCGACGCCATGTGCGGATTTCGCGTGTATCCGCTGCCGGCAACAATGGCGCTGATCAACTCGACTGTGATCGGGTCGCGCATGGACTTCGATGTCGAGATTCTGGTGCGGCTTTACTGGCGCGATGTGGCTGTGGTCAATCAGCGGACACGGGTGCGTTATCCGATCGACGGCGTTTCGCATTTCCAGATGTGGCGCGACAACGTGATGATTTCGCGTATGCACGCCCGCTTGTTCTTCGGCATGTTGTGGCGGGCACCGCGGCTGCTGAGGCGCAAGGTGTGGCGATGACTGCGCCGGCGGCACGCATGCACTGGGCGGCGATGGGCGAGAGCACCTTTGTGTTCGGCATCTGGCTGTTGTACGGCGTGCATCGGCTGCTCGGGCGCTGGCCATTCCGCATTTGCCTTTATCCGGTCGTGCTGACGCACTGGCTGTTGCGCCCGGTCGTTCGGCAGTCATCGATGCAGTATCTGGAGCGCATCCAGCAGGCGAGCGGCGCCCTCGGTCATGCGCCAGGTTGGCGCGACAGTCTGCGCCACGTGACCCTGTTTGCTGAAACCATGCTCGACAAATTGCTGGCGGTGTCCGGGCGCTATCGCTTCGACACGGTGCGCACCAGCGGCCGCGAACAGCTCTATACACAGGCGGCGACGGGTCGTGGCGCGGTCATCGTCACCGCGCATCTCGGTTGCATCGAGCTGTGCCGGGCCATGGCTGAACGGCGCGGTCAGGTGAAGCTGAACATCCTCGTGCATACGCGCCATGCGGTGCAGTTCAATCGCATCCTGCAGCGGCTTTCTCCGGCGCATGCGATCGCCTTGCTCGAAGTCAGCGAGGTGACGGCAGCGACTGCGGCGCTGCTGGCAGACAAGATCGATGCCGGAGAATTCGTCGTGATCGCCGGCGATCGCGTGCCGGTGCATGCCAGTCAGACCGTGGCCGTCGATTTCCTCGGACATCCCGCGCCATTTCCGGTCGGTCCCTATGTGCTTGCGAGCCTGCTCAAGTGCCCGCTGTTCCTGCTCGCCTGCACGCACGAAGACGACAGTTATCGCGTCCATGTCGAGTGCCTCGCCGAGCACGTGTCGTTGCCGCGTGCACAGCGCCGTGAAGCCCTGCGCGAACATGCCCAACACTATGCCGATGCCCTGACGCGCCTGCTGGCGCGTTCGCCTTACGACTGGTTCAACTTCTTTCCGTTCTGGGATACCGCCGATGAGCGCGCAGCGCATTGACCCGACCTCCGCCGCGAAGCTGCCGGACTTCAGTGCCGAGATCGAGTTGGCGCCGGCGTTCCATGACCTCGATCCGATGAACATTGTCTGGCACGGACACTACGTGAAGTATCTGGAGCATGCGCGTTGCGCCGTGCTCGCGAAGTACAACTACGACTACCCGGAAATGCATGCTTCGGGTTATGCCTGGCCGATCGTCGACATGCGCTTGAAGTATGTGCGTCCGGCCGTGTACGCGCAGCGTCTGAAAGTGCGCGCCAGCATCGTTGAATGGGAGAACCGACTGCGTATTGACTATCTGATCACCGATGCGATCAGTGGCGAACGGCTGACCAAGGCGCATACCATCCA
>JAYUXS010000325.1:0-3657 GCA_043752845.1 Lysobacterales bacterium
TGGTCGGCGGGCCTTCGCGGCGAGCACCGCAAGATCGAACCAGGCGAAAACCTGCAGCGGCGTCCGTCGCTGGTCGGTTACCTCAACATCATCTACCCGAACAAATTGCAGATCATCGGCATCGATGAACTGAAGTATCTCGACGCGCTCGACTCGCGCCAGCGCTGGGATACGGTGCAGAAGATCATGAACTACAAGCCGACCGCGATTGTCGTCACGCGTGACCAGACGGTACCGGCGGATGTCCGTGAAGCCGCCGAGGAAACGCAGACGCCGGTGTGGGTCAGCGCCAAGCGCGGCCATGAAATCCTGACCTACATGCAGTACCACATGTCGCGCGCATTGGCGCGCAACACCTCGCTGCACGGCGTGTTCATGGAGGTGTACTCGATCGGTGTGCTGATCACCGGCGACGCCGGTTCCGGCAAGAGCGAACTGGCACTCGAACTGGTCACTCGTGGGCATCGCCTGATCGCCGACGACGCCCCCGAATTCACCCTGATCGCGCCCGACGTGATCGACGGCACCTGCCCCGAAATGCTGCAGGACCTGCTCGAAGTACGCGGCCTGGGTATTCTCAACGTGCGTCAGATGTTTGGCGACACCTCGATCAAGCGCAACAAGTACCTGCGCCTGATCGTGCACCTCGGCAAACCCGAAGACGTGCATGCGAACGAAGGCATGGCACGACTGCAAGGCGTCACCAGCACCCGCAACGTGCTCGACGTCGAAGTACCGCAGATCACGCTGCCGGTGGCAGCAGGTCGCAATCTTGCGGTACTGGTGGAAGCGGCTACCCGCACCTTCCTGCTCAAGAGCAAGGGTATCGATCCGGCACAAACCTTCATCGACCGACAGGCGCATCAGATGCGACGGCAATCGCCATGGTAGACCAGCCCCTTCGCTTCACCCCGCCGCCGCCAACACGCACTCCGGGCGAGCCGAGCGAACGGCTGATCATCGTCAGCGGCCTGTCCGGCGCCGGCAAGACGGTCGCGCTGCGCACGCTCGAAGATCTCGACTACTACTGCGTCGACAATTTGCCGACCGCGCTGTTGCCGGCCTTCGTCGAAGCGGTGCGCGCCCAAGGCCGCTATCCGCGCCTGGCGGTCGGAGTCGACGTCCGCAATCGTCAGGACGACCTGCAGCAGCTGCCGACCATGCTGGCGCGCATCGCTCACCAGGGTCTCGCCTATCAACTGGTATTCCTCGACACCCGCGACGAGGTGTTGCTGAAGCGCTTTTCCGATACTCGCCGTCGCCACCCACTGACGCACGACGGGCTCGCGCTGAACGACGCGATCATGCTCGAACGCAAATTGCTGCGGCCATTGATCGCGATCGCCGACAAGGTGATCGATTCCTCGGAACTCAACGTGCATCAATTGCGCCGCTTGATCGCCACCGAATTCGGCACGCAAGGGGCGGCCTTGTCGCTGCTGTTCGAATCGTTCGCGTACAAGCGCGGCGTGCCCTCGGACGCCGACTTCGTGTTCGACGCACGCTGTCTGCCGAATCCGCATTGGGAAGCGACCTTGCGGCCGTTGTCCGGACGCGATCCGGCGATCCGTGAATACTTCGCCAAGTTTCCCGAAGTCGCGCATTACATCGACCAGATCCGTGGCCTGCTGTCGACCTGGTTGCCGCGCTTCGAAGCCGACCAGCGCAGCTACATCACGGTCGGCATCGGCTGCACCGGCGGGCGTCATCGCTCGGTCTACATCGTTGAACGATTGGCGGAGATTTTCCGTGCCACACGAGAGCAGGTCATGACCTTCCATCGGGAACTCGAATGAGTGTCGGCGTGTTGCTGCTGACCCATAGCGGTGTCGGCCCTGGTCTGCTTGGCGCGGCGCGTGGCGTGTTCGGTCCGTTGCCGCTCAAAACTGCCGCCATCGAAGCCGGGTTCGGCGAAGCGCCGGAACAGGTGCTGGTGCGCGCTGGCGCGGCCGTGCGCGAACTCGAGCAAGGGGCAGGTGTGCTGGTATTGACTGACCTGTACGGCGCTACGCCAAGCAATGTCGCGGCGAAACTGTCGAACGTCGGTTGTCGCATCCGCCGCGTCGCCGGCGTCAGCTTGCCGATGCTGCTGCGGGTGATGAATTATGCCGAGCAGCCGCTTGACGAACTGGTCAACACCGCGACCGCTGGCGCGCGCAACGGCGTGGTCGTCGATCATGCTTGAGCGCGATATCGTCATCAGCAACAAGCTCGGCCTGCACGCGCGCGCTTCGGCCAAGCTCGTGCAACTGGTGTCGGGCTACCGGTCGACCGTCCAGATCAGTTGTCGCGGCCGCGAAATCAACGCCAAGAGCATCATGGGCTTGATGCTGCTCGCCGCTGCCAAGGGCACGCCGATCGTGCTGCGCGCGACCGGTGAAGATGAAGTCGAAGCCATCACCGCCGTCGTCGATCTGTTCGAACGCAAGTTCGACGAAGGCGAATGATTCCGCCATGAATCCGCGCACCGAACTCGACGGACATATCGCTGCCAAGGGCCTCGCGCTCGGTACGGCACGTGTCGTCTATTCGGCCAAGATGGACATCGAAACCGAACCGTTGCTCGCGACCGGCATTCCGAACGAGGTCAAGCGCTTCGAGGAAGCGCTGAAAACAGCGCGTGCCGAACTCGCGAGCCTGAGCGAACGCGTGTCCGGCGCATTGGCCCGCGACATGTCGGAGATCATCGACGCGCACGCGATGATCCTCGATGACCCCGAGTTCACTGATGCGGTAATCGCACTGATCCGACGCGAATCCATGCGCGCCACCGGTGCGTTGAAACGTCAGCGTGACGCGCTTGCGGAAATATTCGACGCGATCGACGACCCCTATCTGCGCGCGCGCCGCGACGATCTCGATCATGTCGTTTCGCGTGTCTACGCTGCGCTCCAGCGCGGCGGTGCCGAACCGGCGCGCCCCGCGTCAGCCGACGGCCAGATCCTGGTCTGCGACACCGTGGCGCCAGCCGAACTCGCGCATCTCGTCGACAGCGGTCTGCGCGGACTGATCTGCACCGCAAGCAGCGCCTATTCGCATACCGCGATCGTCGCGCGTGGCCTGCGCCTGCCGTTTGCCTGCGGCGTGAAGCATGCGCTGTCGCTGCTGCACGAGGGCGACACGGTGCTGCTCGATGCCGACCACGGCCGCATCATCGCGCATCCGGACAACATCGATCTCGCCCGTTTTCGCACCCAGCAAAAGGAAGCCGACAAGCTGCGCAAGCAGCGCGCACGCATCAAGGTGACCGATGCGCGTACGCGCGACGGCGTGTCGATCAAGCTCTACGTGAACGCCGAGAATGCCGACGCGATCGCCGCTGCGCGCCGCGCCGGTGCCGACGGTGTCGGTCTGTTCCGCACCGAATTCCTGTTCATGAAGCGGCGCGAATTGCCGACCGAAGACGAGCAGTTCCGCGCCTATCGTGACGCCATCGTCGCCCTGGCCGGGCGCCCGGTGACGCTGCGCACGCTGGATCTCGGCGCCGACAAGGCCGTCGGCGGGCCGCTGGAACTCGCGACCGAAGAGAATCCGGCGCTCGGCCTGCGCGGCATCCGCCATTCACTCGTCTACCGCGACATCTTCAAGGTGCAACTGCGCGCCATGTTGCGTGCTTCGGCCTACGGCCCGATGCGCATCCTGTTGCCGATGGTGTCG
>JAYUXS010000326.1:0-3617 GCA_043752845.1 Lysobacterales bacterium
CGCGAGTACACCGAACGCCCAGTGCGCGATCCGGAAATGCCGCGCGAGCCGCGCGTGCGTGGCGAACCTGAGGTCGGCATGGAGACGTTTCGCATCGAGGTCGGTCACGAACATGGCGTGAAACCGGGCAATATCGTCGGCGCCGTCGCCAACGAAATCGATCTCGAAAGCAAGTTCATCGGGCGCATCGATATTCGCGACGACCACACCTATCTCGATCTGCCCGAAGGCATGCCCGATGATGTGATGGAGCACCTGAAGCGCGTGCGTGTGGCCGGACAACCGCTGCGTATTTCGCGGGTCGATGGTGTGCCACCGCGAGCGCCTATCCGCAAGTTCGATCGCGACTTCGACCCGAAGAAGCCGCGTCGCCAATCCTGATCCGGATCTCTGCATGAACAGCGAACACCGCTCGGTCCGCATCGACGCGACACAGCCGCCGATCGCGGAATTGCATTTGCTCGGGCCCGGTCGTGGCAACGCGATGGGTCCCGACTTTTGGCGGGAATTGCCGGCCGCCGTCGCAGCAATCGAGGCCGCCAACGAGATTCGCGCCCTGATCGTGCGCGGTTCCGGCGAACATTTTTCCTACGGCCTCGATCTGCCCGGCATGGCTGCCGAAATGGGCGCACTGCTGAATGATGCGGTGCGTGGTCGGGTAGCGATCACTGCGATGGCGGCCCACATGCATCGGGGTTTTGCGGCATTGTTCGACAGTCGCATGCCGGTGATCGCGGCGGTCGACGGCTGGTGTATCGGCGCCGGTGTCGAAATGATCGCGGCCTGCGATATCCGCATCGCCACGCGTGCGGCGAAGTTCGCGTTGCGCGAAGTGAAGGTCGGCATCGTGCCCGATCTCGGTGGCATCCAGCGTCTGCCGCATCTGATCGGCGAGGCGTGGACGCGCGAATTGGCGCTGACCGGTGAAGAGATCGATGCCGAGACGGCATTGCGTATCGGACTGGTCACGCATGTGGTGGAGAACGCCGAGGCGCTGACGGTTGAATCGCGGCGTATAGCGGGCCGGATCGCCGCGAATCCGCCGCTGGTCGTAGCGGGCATCAAACACACGATGAACGCGCGCATCGGCGCGGACATCGCGCGCGGCAACAGTGATGCCGCAATCCAGAACGGCTTGCTGATGCAGTCGGAAGACTTCGCTGAAGCGATGCGCGCCTTCATGGAACGGCGTGAGCCGGTGTTCAAGGGACGCTGAGCCTTGCCCGCACTCGCCATCATCGGCGGCGGCCCCGCTGGCTTGATGGCGGCGCAGGCGGCGATCGATGCCGGGGTCGAGGTCGACGTCTACGACGCCATGGGTTCGGTCGGACGCAAGTTCCTGCTGGCCGGCAAGGGCGGTCTGAACCTGACGCACAGCGACACCTTCGAGTCTTTCGTCAGCCGCTATCGCGGCCGTGAAGACGAAGTCCGGCGCTGGCTGAACGTATTCGATGCCGACGCGTTGCGCGAATTTGCGCGCGGTCTGGGGATCGAGACCTTTGTCGGCAGTTCCGGACGCGTGTTTCCGAGCGATCTGAAAGCCGCGCCCATGATGCGTGGTTGGGTGCGGCGATTGCGGGCGAGCGGTGTCCGTTTTCACATGCACCATCGCTTCCTCGGTTGGGAGACGGCCGGTGCCCTGCGTTTCGCCACGCCAAGCGGTGAGTACACGGTACATGCCGGTGCCTGTGTGCTCGCCTGCGGCGGCGCGTCCTGGCCAGAATTGGGTTCGGATGGCCGCTGGTGCGATGTTCTGCGGGCGCAGGCGGTCGACGTCGCCGAGTTGCAATCGGCGAATTGCGGTTTTGACGTCGCCTGGAGCACGCACTTTCGCGATCGTCACGCCGGTGCGCCGATCAAGCCGGTGCGTGCCTGGGTCGACGCGGCGAGCACACCGCAACAGGGCGAATTCGTGATCAGCGTCCACGGCGTCGAAGGCAGCTTGGTCTACGTGTTTTCAGCTGAGTTGCGTGATCGCATTGCCCGTGATGGCAGCGTCGTGTTGCATATCGATCTCGCGCCGCATCGCAGCGAAGCGCAACTGCGCGATGCCCTCGCAATACCGACCAAGGGTCGCAGTGTCGGCGAACATCTGCGCCGTCGCAGCGGTCTGGATGCAGCGAAATCAGGACTGGTATTTGAAGTGTTGCCACGCGACGCCTGGCACGACGCTTCGCGCGTTGCGGCGACGATCAAGGATCTGCCGCTGGCCATGCTGCGCCCGCGTCCGATTTCGGAAGCGATCAGCAGTGCCGGTGGCGTGGCCTTTGCGTCGATGGATGCGGACTTGATGCTGCAGGCGCTGCCCGGCGTGTTCTGTGCCGGCGAAATGATCGACTGGGAAGCGCCGACTGGCGGCTATCTGCTCACTGCCTGCTTTGCCAGTGGCCTGATCGCCGGCCGCTCTGCCGCGGCTTGGCTGAAAGCACGGCATTGATCTTGCTTGCAGGCTTGGTGACAATCACCCGAATTCGACAGGCTGAACCTGATGTCCCTCAACCGACGACTTGACATGCCACGCCCCGTTCGCGCGATGGAGCGCGAATTGAATCAAGACCAGCTGATTACCTTGCGCGAACTGGAGCGCTACGGTTGGGAGCTGAAGTTCGTGCGTCGGCCACAGTTCAAACCGTCGATTCCGATTGTGTTCGACTCCGATCGCAGGAAATTCGCGGTACTGAAGGAAGACGGCACGCTGGACGAGAATCCCGGATTCGAGATCCGCCATTGACCGCCAGCAGTATCGAAACCGCAGCGCTGCGCTTTCTGCAACTCGACGTCTTCACTGATCAACCCGGCGGCGGTAATCCACTTGGGGTTGTGATCGGCGCGGATCGTTGGTCTGGTCCGGCGATGCAGGCGTTTGCGGCGTGGACCAATCTGGTCGAAACCACCTTTCTGCTGCAGCCATCGACGCCCGCCGCGAGTTATCGCGTACGCATCTTCACGCCGAGCCGCGAGATCGCGTTCGCCGGCCATCCCTCGATCGGCACCGCGCATGCTGCGCTCGAATCGGGATTTGTCGATGCCGCCGAAGCGCAACGGCGTGCCGGCATGGTGCAGGAATGCGGGGCCGGATTGCTGCCGATCGAGATCGATACGCGCCGCAGTCAACGGGAGCTTTCGGTGCAGGCGCCGAAGTCGCGTGTCGTTGCCCAAGGCGCGTCGGCGCTGTCGACGCTGGCGCAGATCCTCGCCGAAGTCAGGCTCGGCATGCTCGCACCGGCGATGGTCGAAGGTGGGCGTCGCTGGTGGCTTGCCGAATTCGCATCGGAGGCGGCCTTGCGCGCCTGGCGCCCCGATCACACCGCAATCGGTTCGCTGGCCCGCGCCACCGACACCCTCGGGCTGTGCGTCTTTGCGCGTCGCGAGCAAGCGGGTGACGACTACGACCTCGTCGTGCGCGCCTTTCCCTGCGGCGTCGGCATCAACGAAGACCCGGCCTCCGGTGCCGCCAATGGATTGATCGCCGCCTACATCGCGCACGCCGAACCGAATGGACCACTGGCACGCGGCTACCAGGTCAGCCAAGGCCGCGAGATCCACCGCAACGCACGCATGCGCGTACGCATCGACGGCAATGGCGAGGTCTGGGTCGGTGGCTGCACGCAGACGAT
>JAYUXS010000327.1:0-8345 GCA_043752845.1 Lysobacterales bacterium
CACGGCGCGGACGCGCGCGTAGCCGAACGCTGCAAACGCAATAATGAAGACGAATGCCTTGGCCCACCAAGGCCAGCCAGCGAGTCCTTTCGACATACAAATACTTTCAGCGATGCCAATGCACCGCGGTCAACGGGTTGAATGGGACCGGGGCGGGCGCTGCTCAGGCGGCACCAATGCCGGCGTCGCGATAGGCCGCGCGCAGCTGTTCGTGGAAGTGGAAAACGGCATTTTCGCGCTTCGGATTAAGTCGTCCGGGCACATAAGAACCACTGGCCAGCGCTTGCTGCACACGCTCGCAGATCTCGGCATCCTCGGCCTGCACCAGTTCACTGAAATCCTGATCAGCGACGCGGCGTTCGTCGGCATCGGCGCCCTGCGGATAGAAATAGTCGAAGTCGACACGACAGCGATCGATCCCGAGCGGCACGATGCGATTCGTCTGCAAGCGGTCCGGCAAGATGTTCAGCATCAGGTTCGGCCACAGGTAGTAGTACAGCGCGATGCCGTCGCGATAGACGAGCCCGTCGCCCTCCATCGGACTCCACTGCACGGAATGCCGGTGTTCGGTCTCGGTCACATAGTTGCGGTAGTCGAGCAGGGCATTGAGCGCCGGATGGATATGCGGGACGTGGTAGCCCTCGAGATAATTGTCGGCATACACCTTCCAGTTGCAGGGCACGGGAAAACCCTGGCGCCGGTCAAAGCGGTAGTCGGAAAAATCCCGATCGCCGAGCAGTCGCTCGGTGCCGCGCAGCAGATCGTCGAGCGCCAGCACTGGATCGAGCGCTACGAACACCAGGCCACGCCAAATCGCGACCGACACTTCCGGCAGGCGCACGTCGCTGACCCTGAATTCACAAGCATCCTGCATTTCGGTCGCGGCCCGCAGCTGGCCGTCGAGACCATAAGTCCAGCCGTGATAGCCACACCGCAACACCTTCGCGCCGCGCCCATCGCAGCGCGCCAGCGGCCCGGCGCGATGTCGACAGACGTTGTGAAACGCACGCAGGTTTGCGGATTCATCGCGCACGACGATGATCGGAATGCCAGCGATTTCGGTGACGACATGGTCACCACAATCGCGCAATTGCGACACCCCCGCGACCAGCTGCCATTGGCGCGCGAAGATCGCCGAGCGTTCCATGTCGGCAATGGCGGTATCGGTATAAAAACGCGCGGCCAGCGAAGTGCTGGCCGCGAGTTGCTGGGCGTCGAGGTCGTGCAATGTCGTCATGCGATCGGCTTTCTGGCCATCGCTTCGAGGCGCTGATCAAGAATATCGGGGGTGAACCCAAGGCCGGACGTGATCTGCTCCAGAAACTCGCGTTCGCGCGGACGCACGCGACCATCGGAGCCGGCCAGATTGAGCAGTGTCTCGTAAAGCGTGCCGACTTCCGGCGAGCCAGCTGGATGCACCGACAGGAATCGTTCCAGCTCGACCGCGATATCGATCTGCCGCGCCTTGCCGCGATTCATCGCATCGACCGCAATCTTGCGCTTGCTCAGCGAAAGATTCATGTCGTCCATCAGGTTGTTGAGGAACGTGGCCTCATCATCGGTGACAATGCTGTCGGCGCGCGCAAGATAACCGAGCAGGCCGAATACGACTTGTAACGTCACTTGCTGTTCTTCATCAATCTTGCCGCCGGAAAAGATCTCGCCGATCGCCAACCGTAGGTCCTTCAACAGTCCACTTGCCATGAGAAAGCTCCGCATCATCGGGATCCCGATGGTGCGCCTGATCCGGCGATCTGAAAAGAGGGCAAGATGCCGGCAGGGCCAATGTGACGCATGAATCGTTGCGACAATTATTTTCCGAAATGCCGCATCACCCCAGAATTTCTGTTAGGGTGCTGGCGCTGTGTGTGTTCGGGCGTTCCAAAAGAGCGTCCGCCCGGCGGCCGCTTCGCCTAGTCTGATCGATGATCTGCGTGACGAATCGCCCTTGGTATTTGGGCATTTCCAGCAAGTCGGTGCTCCTTTTTGAGCGCCTGGTCTAATCTTTAATTTTTGGAGTTTTTGCAATGTCAGCAGATCGTCAAGTAGGTACAGTGAAATGGTTCAACGAAGCCAAGGGTTTTGGCTTCATTGCTCGTGATAGCGGCCCGGACGTATTCGTCCACTTCCGCGCCATCCAGGGCACGGGTTTCAAGACCCTGCAGGAAGGCCAAAAGGTCAGCTTCAAGGTTGTGCAGGGCCAGAAGGGTCTGCAAGCCGATCAGGTCATGCCGGCCTGATATCTAACCGATAAACGCCGCAACCGGTAAACGGTACGCAGTGAAAAACACCGGGAGCGATCCCGGTGTTTTTTTATGCGCGTTCCATGGTGCAGACAAAGAAAAACCCGGCGCGAGGCCGGGTTTTTGTTGGTTGCAGGACAGTGGATTACTGCTGGGCCGGAGTGTTTTCCGAGAAGTACTCGTGGCTGTCGGCATTGCGCAGGGCACTGTCCGGATTGCTGAGGGCCAAACTTTTTGCGCCCGACTGGCCGTAGACCACGTCATCGGTGTTCGCGACGATGTCGAAATGGCTCACTTCGTGGATCAGCGTGCCGGCGCGCGAGTCTGTCCCGGTGTTCAGCGCGGTCCAAAACGCCTTGCAGACGTAGATTTTGTAGGGTTGATTCGGGTAAACATAGGCGAAATAGGTTTTCTTGCAGCCGCAATCGATGCCGATGGTCTGACCAGTCAGCGCGGCTTCGATATTGGTGTAGTCGGTGGTTGCCTTGCTGTAACGCGAAGCGTCGGAAACGCCGAACCAGGTGTTGTAACGCGTCGTGACCGTCGCGGACGTGTGGGTGCCGTAGTAGCCGCGTGACTCGGTCGAGTAAGCGCGTGCAGAGTTCAACGCGGTCAGTGCCTGCGACTGCTGGGTCGTGGTGCACCTGGTGAATGCCGGTGCCGGATTGAGCACCTTGACGCCATAACCATGCCATGGGTCCTGATCGACGCGGCTGCCAAGGAACTGGTCACTGCCGTCGACCCACATGATGGTTGGTGTGGAATTCACGCGCTTGGCCTGGCCGTTTTCGCCATGCAGACGATCGCCATAGCGCACTTCGTATCGGCCGCTTTTCGCGAAGTTGTAGTAGGCCGACAGATCGAGTTCGATCGAGCGCACTTCGCCCGCCGCCAAAGTCATGTAATCGCGGGCGGTCGGCGCGCCGCGCTTCACCAGTCGACCGGTGTAATCGACGCCTTCGCCGGCAACCGAAATCGAAAACAGGTCAGCCTCGATGCCGTGAAACGGGGTTTGATACTTGAGCACGCGAATGGCTTTCTCACTCGGATTGCGCATGGTGAAGCGCACCGAACCGAGATAGTCACCGGCCATCTTGTCCAGCACCGGTGACATTTCGACCCGTAGGGATTCAACGCCGGAAGCTTGTTGCGCCGCCAATGCCGAACCGATTGAAACTGCAAGCAAGGCCGAGCCGAGTGCAACTGCACTGGTTACTTTCATCGTGTTCCCCTGTTGGTAAGAATGTGGATGCCGCTGTGCGGACCCTTGAAACCTACGTGGGAAAAGTGTGACGTAGCAAGCACTTTCGATGTTGCGACGCGGTAGAACCTGGTCGAGCCACTCGCCTACTTCGCGTCGAACAGCACGGCGAAAGCCGCTGCGATGCGCGCGTCAAGCGATGTCCGCGCTGGTGCGCCAGTGCCTGCAAGATCGAGCCATTCGCGCCAAAGCATGCGGGTTTCGTCCGCCATCGCACGCACCTGACCACCCGACAACTTGGCAGCGAGCCGCGCCATCTGCAGTTCGCGACGTTGTTCGCGGAACGCATCGGGCGAGGGCAGGTTGGCAAGCAATTCAAGGCGGATCGCCATTGCTTCGGTTGCGCTGTAATCGGCGAGGGCTGCGCGCAGTTCTCCGGCGAGGTTTGGATCGGTCGAGGCTGCTTTGGCTGCAGTCAGTCGGCGTACGAGCTCTGTGGGCGCTGTGTCGAGTTGCGCGTCCGTAACCACCGCAGCCCAATCCCCGGAAGCCATGCCGTCAACGACGCGTTGCTCGATCGCGGCGACGTTGGCGCTCAGCGATTGCGTCCGGTCGCGCGCTGCCAGCACTTGCGCGATGCGCGCGGCATCTACTCGCTGCGTCAGTTTGGCGTGTGCACGCTCGAATGCCAGATCATGTTCGCGTTCGCGGCCCGGCAACTCCTGGAAACGCTGACGCAACTGCTGCGACTGCGCGCGGATGGCATCGGTATCGAGATCAGCGTTGGCCAACGCCTCGAATTCGGCGAGCGCCTCGGCGACGGCCGAGTTCTGTGCATCGCGTTCGTTGCGTGATTGCGTGGTTTGCTCGCGCTCGCGTTCGAACACCGGATCGATCAGGGCGCGAAATTCCGCCCAAAGCGCGTCTTCGGTCTTGCGCTGGCCGCGTGGCAGTGATTTCCACTGTGGCATTGCTGCCTTGGCGATATTCACCTGTTCGCGCAGATCGGCCGCAGCGAGTTGTCGTCGCAGGCGCGCCAACAACTGCTGTTTGCCCTCGCTGGCATTGTTGTTGAATGCCTCGACGCGCGCATGCACGGCGTCCATCAACTGTTTGCGGCGCTCACCAAGACTACGGCGGTCATTGCCGACCATTTCCGCCACCTGGGCACCGGCATCGCCGAGCTTGCTCCGCCATTCCAGCAGGCTCGCAAGCGACAAGGATTCATCGGCAAGCGCTGCGTCTGAAGTGTCCAGCAATTCGACAAGTGCCCTACTTTTCTCGTCGCGCAGTTCCTTGCGCTTTTCCAGATATGGGCGCGCCGGCGCGATCGACTGCGCGATGATCGCGCGGAAGCGACGGCCGATGCCGTCGTTGGCCGAGGCTGGATCATGCGTCGAGGCCCGTTCCCATTCGCCCTGCCGTTCACGCACGCGCGTTAGCAGCGCGTCTGGATGCAGGCCGCTGCCGATCAATGCTTCCGCTGATTCGCACAAGCGCTTTTGTGCTTCGCGTGCCGACCACTGCTGCCAGCGCTCGAGCTTGGCGTATTGCAGTTCCAGTTCGGCGATTTGCTTGGCTTCGTCCCACTGCGATTTAGGCGATTCGCCCTCAATCGCCTGTAACGCCGCGCGGGCTGCGCGCGCGTCGGCGAATTTGCCGGCATCGAGTGTCTGCGCATACTGTTTGACGGCGGCATGCACGCGTTCGCGCCATTCGCGTCGACGCGTTTGCTCGGCGATGCGCGATGCCTCGTTCGCGGCTTCGGCGTTCGCGCGTTCGGCCAGTGTTGCGGCATCGACTTCCGGTTCGACGGTCGCCACGACCGCAATGGCCGTCTCGAGTGCAATTTCGCTGACCGCGACATCGTGGGCCACCGCTTCGACAACGACCGGCTCCGGCTTGGGCGGCGGATTGAGCATGTGCTGCAAGGTGTCGAACAGACCGCGATAGCGACGGCTGATCGGTTGATCGGCGGCGATGTTCAGTTGCTGCCATTGCTGATCGATTTCCTGCACGCGCGATGCCGCATGTTGCGTGCGCTGGCGCATCAGCACATCCAGGGCAGCACACAGTTCGGTTGCGCGCGCTTCAACCGCCGTACTGTCGCCAGCGGCGAGTCGTGCGGTCTGCAGGCGTTCGCGGGCGATGCGCGAGAGCTGCTTGTCGGTCTTGCGCGCGCGCTCGCTGATGCGTTCGAGGTGCACCGGGTCTTCGATCCGGTCGAGCAGGATCAAGCGCAGTTTGGCATCGGTTTCGCGGGTGCATCGATCGACCAGGAAAGTCATGCGGCGGATGCGTTCGAGCGCGCAGGCGCGCAGATCAACTTCCGCTGCTTCGGTGGCAACCAGTTCCAGCAATGGCTCGTTGTCGATCACCCGAACGATGCGGATACGCGCATCGACCGCGACACTGACATCGAGCAGACGTTGCCGCAGGCGCTGGCCTGCCGCATCGCGCACTTCAGGGGCCAGATCGAGTCGTGCGCGATCGCCGAGCAGGGACAAGTCGTCGATGCGACGGACTGCGGCGAGGCGCACTTTCGCATCGGCGTCATGACGTGCGATCTCCGGCAGTTTTTCGGCTAAAACCGCATCCTGCAGATTGGCGACCGCATGCGCGCGCTTGTTGGCATCGGCATTTTCCCAGGCGGGGCGGGAGAACAGGGAGAACAATTTCATTGTCGGGAATCCTGAAAACTTGGGTGCGCAGACCGCACCAGACACTGGCCGCAAGCGTAGCAAGTCGCACGCTGGATCGGTGCGCCAATCGTGTTCGGCGTGGGTATGCTCTGCGTCCGAATGACCCGATGAAACGCCATGAATGCACAACTTCGCGACGCTGAGCCCAGATTTGCCGGCATCGACCGCCTTTATGGTCGCGGCACTTGGGTACGGCTGGCTGCCGCGCACGTCGCCATCGTCGGTGTCGGTGGCGTCGGTTCGTGGGCCGCTGAAGCGTTGGCGCGCAGCGGAATTGGCCGTCTGACCCTGTTCGACGCGGACGAAATCTGCGTGTCAAATACCAATCGCCAACTGCATGCGCTGGACGGCCAGTTCGGGCGCCTGAAAGTCGCAGCGCTGGCCGAGCGCCTGCAATTGATCGCGCCGGCGATCAAGATCCATGCCGAGCCAGTGTTCGTCACTTCCGGTGCCATGCGCGAGCAGATGAGCCGTGACTACGACCTGGTGCTGGACTGCTGCGACGCGTTCCGGGTCAAGGTCGAGATGATCGCGTTTTGTCGGCGCAACAAGATCCCGTTGATCGTCTCCGGTTCGGCCGGCGGGCGCATCGATCCGACCAAGATCACGGTGCGCGATCTGTCAAAAACCGAACACGACGCGATGCTCGCCTTGATCCGCAAGAAGCTGCGCGAGGAGTTCAATTTTCCGCGCGGCCCGAAGCGCTACTTCGGTGTGCAAGCGGTCTACTCGCTGGAAAACGTGCGCTATCCGCAGGTCGATGGCAGCGTGTGCGGATTGCGTCCGGAAGCCGGGGGCGCGGGCAAACTCGACTGTGGTGGCGGGCTCGGTGCCGCCATGCATGTCACCGCTGCGTTCGCGATGGTGATGGTCGGGCGCGGCATCGATCGCCTGCTGGTGCCGACGAAGATTCAGCCGGCGCCAGCCGCGGCGAACTGATTCAGTCGAAACAGGCGGCGCGCGTTGGCGGTCGTCGCCGCGGCGATTTCCTCAAGCGCCACATTTCTCAGTCCGGCAATGGTCTGCGCGACTTCCACAATCCTGCAGGGCTCGTTGCGCACGCCGCGAGCGCTGGCATTCGGTTGATCCGGCGCATCCGATTCGAGCAGCAGATGCTCAATCGGCATGGCGGCCACCAGTCGCCGCAGTCGCTGTGCACGCTCGTAGGTGATCGGGCCGCCGATGCCGAGGTGAAATCCGAGCGCGAACAGTTGCCGCGCCTGTTCCTCGCTGCCGCTGAAACTGTGCACGACACCGCGCAGTCCACCGATGCGTCGCAGTTTCAAGATCACTTCATCGACCGCGCGCCGGGCGTGCAGGATCAGCGGCAGGTCGAGTTCCTTCGCGAGGCGCAACTGCGCATCGAACAATGCGCGCTGGCGTTCCGGATCGAGACCTTCGATGTAGAAATCGAGCCCGCATTCACCGACCGCGACCGCACCGTCGCGGAGAATCGCGGCGCGCACCTCGGCGACGTCGTCATCGGCGTGCTCGCCGAGAAACATCGGATGCAGACCATAGGCGGCGAACAGATCGCTGCGGCCACGACACAGTGCGGCGAGGTCGGGAAACGTGCGCGCACTGATCGCCGGAATGATCTGGGCGATGACGTTGGCCACCGCGGCGCGTTCGATCACCTGTGCGCGGTCGACATCGAATTCAGGCGCGTCGAGGTGGCAGTGGCTATCGATGAGCTGTGGCGTCATTCCGGCAACTTGTTCACGTCCGGCTCGCGGCGTTTCCATTGCGCGAGCATCAGGGTCGCTGCACCGAGCAGGATTTCGTCGACGAAGGGAATCAGATCGGGAATCACCAGATCGACGACGAAGATCGACAACGTGATCAGAAACAGTGCGCGAAATCGCAGTCGTGCGAGAAAAGCGAGGATCAAGGCCGGCATGCGCGCTCCGTCACTGTGCAGGGATGCGCAAATATCGCATGCTGTGGCCATGTTGATGCGTAAATGCCTGTTGGCGCTTGGATTGTTGTTGTTTGCCCATGCGGTGATCGCGCAGTCGCGCGTCTATCGCTGCAAGGATGCGAGCGGGCATTGGGTGTTCCAGGGGCGCAAGTGCAGCGATGGTCTGGTTGACCAGGAGAACCTGCCGGGGCCGCCGCGAGGCGATGCGTCGCACATTGGCGACCGTCCCATCCCGTCGCGTTGCGAGAGTTCGCCGCTGCGCTTCGTCATCGCCGATC